>CAMNDJ010000004.1 GCA_946535225.1 uncultured Lachnospiraceae bacterium | reverse complement strand
AGAAGTCGGGGTGAGGGTTGATGGAGGGATCTAACTATTCGCAAAATCATAGTTTAACGAATAGTTGTAAGCGTATAAAGCTTTATGGCTAAAGATTTAGTTATCGGCGCTTACAACTGATTCGTTAAACTATGGGAAAAATATATAATATATATAGTTATGTCCGGTACCCACGGATTATTTATTGAGCACCGTATAGTATACGTGCAAGTTCCGAATCCTTATCCAAGATCAGTGTGTTATCGTTCTTATTCTTTAAAGATGACTTGATCGCATCCAGACTTCTTATATAATTATAGAAATCCGATTTGTCTTCATCATTATATGCATCAGATAATATCTTCATGTATTCGGCTTCACCCTCTGCGGTAAGGGTCTCTGCCTGTTTATCGGCATTGGCGAGCGTGATCCTGACATTCTTATCCGTCTCATTACGTATCTTCTGAGCTTCTGCTTCACCCTTGGCTTTGTAGCCTGCAGCTATATTGCCGCGCTCCGATATCATACGTTCATATACGGCCGCCTTATTATCATCAGGCAGATCGAGCGCTTTGATCTCTGCGGTGAGGATCTGTATACCGTATCCGGATATATCTGAATTGGACTCATTCGTTATCATATTGGTGAGTTCAATACCTCTCGCCGCGATGACTTCATCCTGTGACATCGATGAAATGATGTTCTTGGTGGCATTGTACACTGCAGCATCTATACGCTCTTCTGCTCTCGCACTCACGCCGCCCAGCGTCTGATAGTACTTCATGACATCATTAACGGTCCAGATGACATAGTCATCGGCTATCATTGATTTCTTGTCCCTTGTGATGACATCGGACTGCGGGATGTCATATATACGGCTTCCGTCATATATGGCAAATGTAGATTGTATAAAAGGTGTCTTGACATGGATACCGGGCTCTCTCTGTATGCCTACTACTCTTCCGAACTGTTGAATGAGTACTACATCCATATAGTCAACCGTATACAGAGATGAGAATACGGTGATGATCGCAGCTAATCCTATGATTATTCCGATTATCTTCTTCATTTTATTCGCCCTCCGTTTCGGTATTTGCCTCAGAACCTTCCACGGAACTGAAACTGTCAAGCGGCAACAATGTCTGGGTACCGCCGTCCGTAATTATGACCTTAAGAGAAGGAAGAACGTCTTCCATCGTCTCATAGAACATTCTCTTCTTGGTTATATAAGGATAGAGCTTATACTGTTCATACATCTCATTGAATCTGACTACCTGACCCTCGGCTTCCGCTATCCTGGCGGCCTTGTCTGCTTCGGCTCCCTGGATGATCTTATCCGCATTAGCCTCTGCTGCAGGTATCTGCTCGTTCTGATAAGCAAGGGCATTATTCCTTGCGGTATCAGCTCCCTGCTTGGCTGTCTCAACAGCCTTAAATGCCTGTTTGATCTCGTCTGTCGGAGGCTCTGAATCCTGAACGGTTATATTGACAACAGACAATCCTATCTGATGCTCATTGAGTTCTCTTGCCATATCTTCTTTGACATCGGCCTGGATCTGTCCTTTGGCAGTCGTCATTGCCTCGTCCACGGTATAATCGGCAACTATGGATCTTATGCTGGACAAAGCTATGTTCTTAAGTATCTCTTCGGGATTATCAGAAGAATAAAGATACGCCACCGGATCTGACACCCTGTACTCGAGATAGAAATCAATATCAAGCAGATTGAAATCAGATGTGATCATAATACCGTTAGTGGCATCGGTGATATTCTGGCCGTTATTGTCTATGGTATATCCGACACCTGTTCCGTGAGTGGTTATATCAACGTAATATACCTTCTGAATGATCGGTATCTTGAAATACAGTCCGGCGGTATCGGTACGTATGACCTTGCCAAACATTGTAACGACAGCATTCTCCTGCTCGGATACGTTATAGAAGCTTCCTCCCACAACGACGATGAGCACGACTAATATCACGATATACTTGATATATTTTGTAAAATTCGGCATCTTCTTAAGATCGTCAACGACCTTACCGTTACCTCCACCGAGATTTGCACTTTTAAAACCTTTCAATTTTCTCCTCCTCAAATTATGTTAAACCACACACACAGCATATCTAACGCTTCGACAATTCTTCCGTTATCTCTTCCCATGTAATACCGCGTTCCGCCATAAGGACCATCATATGATACAGGAAGTCACTGATCTCATATTTGACCTCATTGGGATTGGGATTCTTGGCTGCTATCACGATCTCCGTTGCTTCCTCACCGAGCTTTTTAAGTATCTTATCAAGCCCCTTATCAAACAGATAATTCGTATAAGAGCCTTCCTTGGGATTAGCCTTGCGATCTAAGATAACGTCCATGACACTGGTAAATACCGTGAGCGGATTCATGCCTGAAGCGGTCTCTTTTTCATATATATTAGTGTAAAAGCATGTGCGATTGCCTGTATGGCATGCCGCACCTATCTGCTCGACCTTGGCCAACAATGTATCCGAATCACAGTCCACATACATGGATTTAAGATACTGGTGGTGTCCGCTTTCTTCGCCCTTTACCCATAGTTTCTGACGGCTTCTGCTGTAATATGTCATATTGCCGGTATTAAGAGTCTGCTCAAAAGCTTCTTCATTCATATATGCGACCATTAAGACCTCATTATTCCTGTAATCCTGTACTACAACAGGAATCAGACCGTCCGAATCGCTTATCGTCTTAAGATCATCCCATGTGAGCTTATCTTTGGCCGATTCTGCTTCAGGTGTGATAAGGCCTTTTTCGATCAGCTTGTTCTTAATGAGCGCGATATTCTCCATATCATGCCCTATGCATTCTCCGCCTATGCCGGTCAGATTCTCGTTTTTGCATAATTTAACAAGCTTTTTGAGTTCATCATCCGGCATTCCGTTATTATCCAGAGCATCATCATCAGGAACAAGAGCGATGATAGGTATATCAACAGCCTTACATGCATCCGGAACGGATGTATAAGTTATGAATACTATCTCAGATACATATTCCTTAAGGACATCCTTATTCTCATTTAATTCAACGAGATTAAGTACCGATGCAAATATCTTGCTTTTGCCGAAACGTTTGGAAACATCCGCACACATCTCAATATCTTCAGCCTTGCTGAAATTAAGACCTGCTTTGGAACATCCTGCATAGAGAAGTTTCTTGATGTCCTCGGCACGCTTGACATTGCCTTCTCCGTATACCGGAATACTCACGCCCTCGCATATGGCCTTGATCATGTCTATAGCGGCATCATGTTCATCATCGGACTCGGACAGATCCATGACGATTATCGCATCGGCACCGGCCTTCTCATAATCCTTTGCCAGAGCTGCCGGATCCGTACTAAAGACTTTGGTATCGTCTATGGAACGGATAGCGATCTTGTTATACAGATAAATGCATGGTATTAATCTCTTGTTCTTCACTGTGTTCTCCAATCAGTTATATAATTTGATTCGTTGATCTCAAAGCATTCCCTTGGTCGACTGAACGCCGTTTATACGCTCATCTATCGTCGTAGCTTCATCAAGCGCCTTAGCAAATGACTTGAACATAGCCTCGGCAACATGATGTGAATTACCGCCCGACAGAACCTTTAAATGTATGTTCATCATCGCACTGTATGCAACAGCCTGGAAGAATTCCTTAATGAGTTCCGTATCAAGTTCGCCTATCCTCTCACTCTCAAACTTATAATCAAAGCCAAGATAAGGTCTGTTGCACAGATCTACCGCGCACAGAACCAGAGCATCGTCCATCGGAAGGATGAAATTGCCGAACCTCTTGATGCCGGTCTTATCTCCGACAGCCTTACGTATAGCTTCTCCGAGTACTATACCGGTATCTTCCACGGAGTGATGTCCGTCCACCTCGATATCGCCGTCACATTTGCAGTTCATATCGAAAAGTCCGTGCTTGGTAAAAGCTTCAAGCATGTGGTTAAAGAATCCGATGCCCGTATCTATCGAAGCATTGCCTTCTCCGTCTATGTTAAGTTCAAGTGAGATCTGTGTTTCCTTGGTATCTCTCGTTATATTGGCCAGTCTTTCCATTTGATCAAACTCCTTTCAAAAAATACAGTACTATTATATATCCTTAGCCTGTCCTATTCAAACCTGACTCTGATCGAATTGGCATGTGCCGTAAGCTGCTCTTCGGTCGCAAAATATTCGATCTTCTCATGCACTTCCTTAAGTCCTTCTTCGGAAAAAGCGATGATACTGGTCTTTTTCATAAATTCATCAATACTTAACGGCGAGAAGAACTTTGCCGTACCGTTGGTGGGAAGTATATGATTGGGTCCTGCAAAATAATCTCCAAGCGGTTCACTCGAATACGGTCCTAAGAATATGGCACCTGCATTCCTTATCTTTGTCATGACTTCAAACGGGGCTGCCGTCTGTATCTCCAAGTGCTCACTCGCGATATCATTCGCCGCATCGATAAGATCATCCAGTGTCTCGCCTACAAGTATATATCCGTAATTTTCAAGAGATCTCTCTATGATATCACGTCTATCAAGCTTATTTAAGAACGAATCTATCTCAGACGCTACCTTCTTTGCCAGATCTTCGCTGTCGGTTAGCAGTATCGCACTCGCCAGTTCGTCATGTTCAGCCTGGCTTAACAGATCTGATGCAACAAAGCGCGGATCTGCCGTATCATCAGCAATGACGAGTATCTCACTCGGACCCGCTATCGAATCAATGCCTACCATTCCGAATACCGCTTTCTTGGCAAGAGCGACAAATATATTCCCGGGTCCCGTTATCTTACAGACCTTATCAACAGTATCGGTACCGTATGCCATAGCTGCAACCGCCTGAGCTCCGCCGACCTTGATGATCTCCGTTGCCCCTGCGATATCCGCAGCGACCAGTGTGATCGGATTGACTTTATCCGTTCCTTTCATTGCGGGAGTGGCAAGTACGATCCTCTTAACACCGGCAACTTTGGCAGGTATTATGTTCATGAGAACCGATGAAGGATAATACGCCTTACCACCGGGGGCATAGCATCCCACACTGTCTATGGGTGTATAACGCTGGCCTAAGATCGAGCCGTTGTCTTTGGTCGATATCCATGTCTGTTTCTTCTGCTTGACATGGTAATCCACTATATTGGCTGCGGCTTCGCGCAATATATTAACAAACTTTTCATCGACTGCCTTATAAGCATCATCTATCTCTTTGCTTGGGACCTTAAGCTTATCGGGTGTCGCATCCCAGCCGTCAAATTTAGATGTGTATTCGCACACAGCCTCATCGCCCCTTAAAGCGACGTCATTAACGATCTTTTTGACCGTTTCTTCATATTCAGCGTACTGAGACGGGCTTCTTTTGAGCAGATCGTTTAATATGTTTTTTTTCGTCTCATTATCCAGTTTGAGTATTCTCATTTTATTCTCCATTCCGGGGTGTTAGTGTAAGTGGTGCATCCGCATCTTATCTCACGCCAATATCTCCTTTATCTTTTCTGTCATTTTCCTTATCCTGTCAGATTTGATCTGCATTGAGACCTGATTGACTATCATACGGGCCGACAAAGGGCAGATCTCTTCGAGTATCTCAAGCCCGTTCTCTTTTAAGGTCGAACCCGTCTCGACGATATCTACTATAACATCTCCCAATCCGACCAGGGGTCCGAGTTCTACGGATCCGTTGAGTTTGATGAGTTCAACGGTCTGATGTTTCTTATTATAGAAATAGTCTTTGGCTATCGTAGGGTATTTGGTGCAGACCCTTATCTTCTCATGGTGCTTTAACAGTTCACCTGCGTCATGAGGCCCGCACACGCACATCCTGCACTTGCCGAATCCCAAGTCCAACACCTCATATACACGCCTGTCTTCTTCGATTATGGTGTCCTTACCCACAACTCCTATGTCAGCGACACCGCTTTCGACATATGTGGGAACATCAGGCCCCTTGGCAAGGAAGAATCTTAACTTATGCTCGTCATTGACAAATATAAGTTTCCTTGTATCCTTATCCTTGACCTCTTCGCAGGATATACCTATCTTCTCAAGCAGTTCAAGGGTCTTATCCGCAAGTCTTCCTTTGGTCAGAGCAAATGTGAGGTAATCGTCCTGCTCATCACTTACAGATGTCCGCACCGCCTGTAAAAGATCGTCAATGACAGTCACAAACCCGATCGCGCAGGCTTCTTTGCCGAATTCACGTAAGAGATTATCGTATCTTCCGCCTTTGACTATACAATCACCCACTCCGGGCATATATGCCTTAAATACTACTCCCGTATAATATGTATATTTATTCAGCATTGAAAGATCATATGTGATGCAGTCCTCAAGTCCGAGTGCTCTTAAGCTGTCGTGAATGCTCTTCAGTCTCTCAATAGCACTTATCGAACGCTCATTATGAACAAGCGTAAGTGCCTTATCAAGTATATCGCGACCGCCGGCAAGATTCTCGATCTTTAGGATCTGATCTATGGCATCGTCGCTTAAGCAAAGAGCCGTTGAAGGTCTGCTCTCAAGGAACTGTCTTGCAGCCACAAAATTCTTATTCGTGATGTAATCACGAAGCCTAAGTTCGTATTCGCCTGTAATCCCAAGTTCCTCGCAAAGTCCCTTAAAGTAATCTATGTGAGATACCGAAATAACAAAGCGCCTGTCACTGACCGACTTGATGGCTTTAAAACTTAGTTTTATCATCTCTGCATCGGCCTCTATGCTTCCGTCGCCGATAAGTTCAACACCCATCTGAGTCGTCTCTTTAAGCTTGCCCTGAAGCTCAGAGGTCTGTGAGAAAGTATTTCCCTTGTACGTGAATTTGAGCGTACCGTTCTCTTCCATAAAATACTTGGCTGCGCATCTGGCTATGGATGGAGTGAAATCCGACCTCAAGACCACGGTCTCACCGTCTCTGTCCGTGAATCTGTACAGATCCTTGCCGGGAGTGGTCCCGATATTGGATCCGAACAGATCATAGTATTCAAATGTCGGCGTCTGTATATCCATATAACCGGCCTTTGTGAACACATCGTGGATAGCATCCTCTATCTTAAGCTTCTGCCTGTATTCTCCGTTATATATGTCTCTTACGCCTTCCGGTGTATGCAAAAGATCTGTCATTTTGCTTCTCCTTGCTTTATCGTGCTAATGTGATAACATGCTAATATGATAAATTATACTGATGGTCACGCATGTTGTCAACAGGATTTATCCCGCCATCTGATGAAATGGCCCTTTACGTTGTTCTGAAATCGATATCCTTCTGTATATAGTCAAGATAAGGGATGAGAGGTCCGTTAACTCCGTCTATAAAGAATCTTTCATCCAGTTCGCTTATATTAAAGCTCTTTCTTCCGCCGTTATCTGCTCTTTCAACATATATGATCATCTCCGACAGACGCATATAATAAAACAGGTCCTTATTCGTAAAATGTATGATAAAGAACGCTATACCGTCCTGGACTTCGAACTCCTTCATGAAACGCACCTGATGAGGATGTATGTTCTGAAGAGAGAATCTGTCAGTCGCACACTCTTTTGCATCAAAAGCAATAGGGACCCCCTGAACAACGCCTATATAATCCACGGTACTCTTCTTGTCAAAGTATGCCAGCTTGATCTGCTTGGTCTTGTGATCCATATCAATGGGCGTAATGGGCGTAGGGATCTTCTGAACGAGCGCAAGATGCTCATCCGTATATATGCTGTTGGTCTGATTGATCATTTCCTCTAAAACAGAACCTCTAAGGCCCCTGCTTTTCCATGTAGCCATTAATATCCCTCAGATCTTGAGTTCTTCCTCAAGTACTATAGTGTCATCGTTGATCATAAGTTCTGCGCAGATATCCCTGTCAAATACGATCTTATATGAACAGAGCATCTGCTTCTTATATCGTCCGGGAATGAGCTTATTTAACTTAGGATCTCCGTATTTGGGATCACCGACTATCGGATAACCCAATGATGCCAGATGTGCCCTTATCTGATGGCTCTTTCCGGTAAAAAGCTCTATCTCAAGCTCGCTTACCGTATGACATTTGCCTCTGTCAATATTCATCTTATAAGATCTTAGTTTTTTTATGCCTGTCTTTATCGTTTTTCTGTCATCTTCATCCTTAGGATGGTTATTATCGACATTTGCGGTCATATTGACCTTATCGGTCGATATTTTGACTGTATTGGTCAGCGAATCTTTCTCATGATATGCCTCGTATATGCCGTCAGAAAGATCAAAATCTCCCCATACCAATGTTTTGTAATACTTGTGTATGGTGCGATCCTTAAGCGCTTTGCTCACAACATTTGCGCCCTTTAAACTCTTCCCTCCTATAACAAGTCCTGTAGTGTTCATATCTAAGCGGTTAAGTACTGACGGCTTGTATATAGCAAGATCCTGCGGATTTATCCGCTCATTCTTAAGCAGATACCCAAGCATCCATTCGTTTAAGCTGTCATCATCCTGCCTGCTCTTCTGCGACAGCATACCTGATGGTTTATCCATAATGATGATATGTTCATTTTCATATACGATGCTCACTTTATCTTCATTATGTTCATATGCTTCGATATACAAAGAGATATCAGCCGGATCCTTAAGATCGGTATGACCTCCTTCCTTAAACTTTGCAAATGTCTCATCAGAGAAATAAAACTTAAGCTTATCTCCGGGGCCGGCAGTCTCAGCGCCTTTGATCTTTGTATCGTTTAGCGTGATGTTCTTATTGCGCATCTGCTTATACATAAGATTCTTGGGAATACCCGGAAGAAGCCTTAGTATGCACTTATCTACCCGTCCTATGGGAAACGAATCATCTATGATGATCTCTTGCATTTTCTGTACGGTTCCTGTCTTTCTACATACATATTGCGGCGCCCCTTAAGTAAGTGGAGACACCGCAATATATCAGTTACATATGTTCCAAACGTTATTTTTCAAAATCATCGATGGTCTGGATTATCAGATCCTTAGTTCCTTCGATGCCTAATAGCGAACTGTTGATGCAAAGATCATAACTGTCCGCGTGACCCCATTTCTTTGAAGAATAATAATTGTAATAGCTCTGTCGCTGCTTATCCTTCTTACTTATCATATCCTTGGCCTTCTGCTCGTTTAGATCAAATCTCTTCATTATCCTGTCTGTACGGCTCTTTATGTCCGCATATATGAAAAGATTGATGACATTATCTCTGTCAAGAAGTGCGTAATCAGCACATCTTCCGACGATCACGCAGGGGCCTTCGTCAGCTATCTTCTTGATCGTATCAAACTGAGCAAGGAATATCTTGTGGCTTATCGGCATGTCAACAAATGATGATGCATTGTAGCCGAAAGAATATGTGTCCATGACCAGGTTGTAGAGGAAGGAATTGGTGGGGCGCTCATCGTGCACCTCGATCATCTCCTCGCAGAATCCGCTCTCTTTGGCCGCTCTTGTAAGAAGATCTTTATCATAAAAAGGAATGGAGTAATGCTCGGCTACAAGTTTACCGATCTCTCGGCCTGCCGAACCGAATTGTCTTCCTATGGTGATTATGGTATTCATGATCAACCCTCCTATGATCTGATTTTATCAGATTTTACCCAGTTTTTCCACAGCAGCGCTCATATATTCCGGTATCGGTGCAATGGTCTCTATATATTCCCCGCTCTTAGGATGTATGAATCCGAGTTTATATGCATGCAGAGCCTGCCCGTCAGTCCGGATCCCTGACAGCATCCCTGTCGCCTTAGGTCCTTTATTATAGGTTTCATCACCGAGTAACGGATGGCCTATCGACTCCATATGTACTCTTATCTGATGTGTCCTCCCCGTATGAAGTCTGCATTCTATATGGTCACAGCCGTTTAAATGTTTAATAACCGTTATATCGGTTATCGCTTCTTTGGCACCGTTTACACCAATCGCCATTCTCTTGCGATCGACGGGATGTCTTCCGATCGGAGCATCTATTGTTAACGATTCTTCCTTGAGATTACCTATACATAGCGCCAGATAAGTCCGGTTAAGACTGTGTTCTTTAAGCTGAGCTGCTATAGCGGCATGAGCTGCATCGTTTTTGCAGGCTATAATGGAGCCGGATGTATCCTTGTCTATCCTGTGAACGATCCCCGGTCTTAATACACCGTTGATTCCCGATAAGGAATCGCCGCAATGATACATAAGCGCATTAACAAGTGTTCCGCTCATATGTCCGGCTGCCGGATGAACGACCATACCCTTGGGCTTGTTGACCACGATCACGTCATCGTCTTCGTAGAGTATGTCAAGCGGTATATTCTCCGGCTCTATATTACATTCTACAGTCTCGGGAACAGTGATCGAGATCCTGTCTCCGTCGCTTACCTGAAAGCTTTTCTTTCTTATCCTGCCGTCTACGGATACATTTCCCTCATCAATCAGTTTGATGATCCTGTTTCTTGAGATAACAGGCTCAATAAGCCCTGTAAGAGCTTTATCAAGTCTTATTCCGTCATATTCGTCATCTATGATGATATTATATTCCATGATCTCAATATACCTGTATAAGACAGTTCGCCCCGCTTAAGATCCTTTAGCTGTTCTTAAGAACTTAAGATCCTCTTCTTTATATACGAACAGGATCCCGATGATCAGGACAACACATGCTACCGTAACATAAATATCGGCAACATTGAATATGGGGAAATTAATGAGCACAAAATAGAAAAAATCCACCACGTATTCGTTAAGGACTCTGTCTATCATATTACCTACGGCACCGGCTCCTATCAGCAGAAGACATATCTCCATAAGGATATATTTCTTATTCTCCGGAAGCTTGATAAGCGCATACAGAACAAATGCTGTCATTATCAGGGCAACGACCAAAAAGAAGTATTTCATGTTCTGCATTATGCCGAATGCTGCGCCTCTGTTCTCAAGATACTGCAGCACAAATACCCGGTCGATAAGTATAAAATCGGGTTTATCCTTAAGGTTAAGTACTGCAAGATACTTAGTGAACTGATCGAGCGCTATGAGCAGCCCCATGATGACCACATCTACGATCACATGTATCATTTTATGTTTGGATCCGTCTTTTTGTATTTCATTATCATTATTCGAAGTCATCTGTATATTCGATCTCCTTTAGAGCTGCACGCATTTCTTCTTCGGTAACACTTCGGTCTATCACTGCCTTACCGATCTTCTTAAGCAAAATGAATTTTAGTCCCGCATCATCCTGTTTCTTGTCTCTTCCGACGCGCTTAATGATCTCATCTATATCTATGTCTTCGACAGTTATCGGAAGATTGAACGGAACGAGCATATCACGGATCTCAAGATATTCTTCCAAGCTTATCATCTCTTTTTTGTAAGAGATGTGCGATGCTGCCACCATGCCAAGCGCAACACATTCTCCGTGAAGTAACGTTCCCATTTTACATGATTCGATAGCATGCCCCAATGTATGTCCGAAATTAAGCAGCGCCCTGTCCCCCTCTTCATACGGATCCTTCTCAACCACGATCTTTTTGACCGTAAGCGACTTATAGATCATTTCCGCCAGAGTCGCGGGATCCCTGTCACATATCTCGTACATGGAATCGATGAGCCAGACATAGAATTTCTCATCCTTGATGATGGCATTCTTCATCACCTCTGCAAATCCGTTATAAAACTGCCTCTCTTCAAGAGTATTCAGTACGTCTGTGTTCATATATACAAAGCTCGGAAAATAAAAGGTTCCAAATACATTCTTGATGTCATTATGATCCACACCGTTTTTACCGCCTATGCTCGAATCGGACATAGCCAATAACGTTGTGGGTATCTGTATAAAAGGAAGTCCTCTGTGATACTGGCTTGCGACATATCCCGATATATCACCGACCACTCCGCCGCCTAAAGCTATCACAAGATCAGATCGCTTAAACTTAAGATCAGCAAGCTTATAAAGTATAAAATCACTGTTAGCCTTAGTCTTTGATGATTCACCCTCATTCAGGATGTGATCTTCACAGGTAATGCCGATCTCATTAAGCTTTTGCTTAACAGTCTCAAGGTATAAAGGAGCAACCTTGGAATCCGAAATAATAAGAGCTCTTCTTGACTTAAATCCCAGGGCTGTCAGCTCATCCTTAAGCGCATCGAAGCCTGTTGTTATCGCTATGTCATAATTCTTGGAATTCGGTGTTTTGATGGTCAGTCTTTCATTCATATATTATCTGTATAACCTCTAAAAAAACCTACCCGGCAAACTGCCGGGCAGGTTGTTCATCATCCGTAACTTACGGTGCATCAAAGGAACCGTTTAGCAGAGTCGGGAAATCTCCTGAAATATCAACGCTCGGAGGCGTGATGATGAAGATGTAATGCGAGATCTTCTGCAGGTTACCGTTAATCGCATATGTCGCACCTGATGTAAAATCTATGACTCTTTGTGCTATATCGCCGTCAAGGCCTTCCATATTGAGAACGACAGTCCTGTTTGATAAAAGCGTATCTGCGATCTCTCTTGAATCATCGACGCTCGTAGGCTTGATGACACAGACTTCCATTCCGTTGCCAAGTCTCTTATTTCTGCCGGCTCCCGGTCTGTTTACAGGCTTACGTGCCGGAGGTTCGTCATTGCCGCCATCGCTCTTGCCCTGTGACTGTCTGGCAGGTGCAGGCTCATTCAGATCATCTTCGTTATCCAAATAACCGTCATCATCATAACCGTCATCTTCCGTAAGCTTAAGTCCGCCTAACAAAGAATCCATAAAACTCATATTGTAAAATCTCCTGTTCTACCCTCAAATAGAGTAATCTCGTTCACCGAAAATACCTGTACCCACTCTCACGCAGGTCGAGCCTTCTTCTATGGCTACACCGTAATCTCCGGTCATTCCCATAGACAAAACACTCATAGAAACATTATCAATGTTTTTACTCGTTATGTCAACAGATAATTGCCTCAAACGGGCAAAATAACCGCGGTTTTGTTCCGGGTCTTCAGTGTAAGGCGCAACTGCCATAAGGCCGTTTATCTTAATGCCGGAAAGCGGTGCGATCTGTCTTATAAGATCCTCCGCCTCATCAAATGTCACGCCGAACTTGCTTTCCTCATCTCCCACATTGACTTCTATCAATATAGGGATCTCCCGCGATACCTTTACGGCCTGTTTACTTATCTCTGCGGCAAGTTTAAGCGAGTCCACACTGTGGATCATACACACTTTATCGACGATGTATTTGACTTTATTTGTCTGAAGATGACCTATCATATGCCATCTTATATCGCCCGGAAGTTTGTCGTATTTGTCCATTATCTCCTGGACCTTATTCTCTCCGAAATCTCTGATACCCGTATCATAAGCTTCTCTTATCATTTCTACGGGTTTGGTCTTGCTGACCGCTATGAGAGTCACATCGCAAACATCTCTTTTTGCCTTGCCGGCAGCCCGTTCAATATTCTCTTTTACTTCCGCTATATTATCCTTAATCATAAATGAACTCATCCGTTTCCACACTGTCAGCATCCAGTACTATATAATCATAAGCCACCAGACCATAGTCCGTATTGGACTTGATGATCGAATACTCATCGTTCTGATTGAGTATCTGAATCTGTTTGAAATCAGCATAACCCTTGTTGATATTATATACGCCGGTAAGCTCCGCAACCTTCGATATCGTATAATCCTGCATCGAATCAGGACGTATTATACGGTCTCCTATCCTTAATTCGTCATCATCTATGTAATACTCGTCTTCGTTCTCACTGTATATCGTGACAGAGATCGGTTCAGCCGACTTGCTTCCGTCCTCGGCATATGTCTCTCTAAGGACAGAATCGGAATTGTTGTTTCCGCTCTTAGTCACATAATCCTTGGGGATCAGATAGAACTGCTTGGTCACTATGGACGAATTGGGTACCTTAAGGCCGGTCTCAACATCGGTTATGAGCTCTACGTCAACGAAACGGTCCTTTGCAAAAGTGACCATGGAATTATTGAAATGAAGCTGAACATAAGTCTCACCGTCAGTTCCTTCCAAGATCTCGACTTTTCCCCACGATTCATATCTGTTCTTAAGAAATCTCACCCTGACATATTCTTCCGCAAGTAATTCTTCGGCTCTTTCCCTCTCAACCGGAATGATCACGGACCATTCTTCGTTATCCGAAAGTTTATATAATACATCACCGGAACTCACAAGTTCGTTATTTAAGAGCTGTTTCTTGTCATATGCATCTTTCTTAAACCAGTCTTTATTTACCTCTGACGGAGTCGCTTCTTCAAACCCGTCGACGGAATATACGACTATACCGGACTCCGGCGAATAACACAGATTGATAAGGCCGGCTGAATTCTCGCTGTTTAACGTCTCCATATTGGATAAAAGGTTATTGTTCATGAATTTCATGACAGAGCCTTCTATCGCATATTTGAAATCATATGCACTCTGGAAATTCCTGTTATCAAACGACGAAGAAAAATCAACGATCTCATTTTTGATCTCGGAAAGGTCGGAATCCTTAAGAATGGCAACACCACCGGTAGCTTCTTTGTTCATAAGATCCTGGAGTTGTCCGGTCTCATCAACCGAGCAGACAATGCCTCCGCAACCCACTTTCTCGCCTTCTCTGGCATAGTAATTGACATAGCCGGAATGATCAGACGTTACTACGATCTCATCCCTCAAGGCTATCCCTTCATACACATTGGTTATTGAAAGGGAACCCGCTTTGACTTCATATCCCACTATATGCTTGGATGTGAAATACATAAAAGAACAGATCACGATATATACCATGATCACCAGGAAACAAACGATACCTATATTGATATTAAGAGGCTTTCTGTAGGGCCTTATATTATTCTCAGCCATAGATCACTACGTACATAAAGATACAAGCCCCGGAATAAATACTCCGAGGCTTGGTGATAACAATGATTCTTACAGGGCTACGATCACGTATTCCTTGAGACTTGCGTCCACCTCGGAAGGGTCGATCGATGCGCTTATCACAATATTGATATTAAACTTCTCACTTACATCCTTAAGCTTGGTCACAACATCAGTAAAGCCCTGAACATCAAGCTTGGCTATCTTCATTATTCCGTCAATATACATTTGTTCAATATCGTGGTCTTGTGAGATGATACCGTATATAAAACCGATAAACTCGGATCTGTTTTCGAAATCGTATTCAGATACATTGATGAGACGAACTCTGTTATTGAGTTCAAACATGTGCTTGGTACTTCTGTCGAGGAAAACTATATTACCTGATGCTTCCTTAATCTCTTCATTTACCTTATCTAACAGATGTTTAGTCTTGCCCTTGCCTTCAGAGCCTACGATTAATTGAATCATTGGGGTGTCCTCCTTAATGAGCAGCCGAAGCGCTCTTAATAATCAGATTATACATAAAAAACTGAGAAAATACAATAGGAAAACAAGGTTTAACAAACCTTTAAGATATTTCTCTGAGTATATCAGCCATCTCTTCGTTGACCAGTGCCCTTGTACTCGCACGGAGTATAACGGCTATGTACGGATTGCCCTGCGTATCTCTCACAACGAGAATGAGGCAGTTGCCTGCCACGCTCGTCGTACCGGTCTTGCCTCCGATAACGGTCATATTGCTCGGTGCCGAGTAATCTCCGCGCAAAAAGAGATTGGTAGTCTTAAACTTCATGCTCTTTTCATTGCCCGCAGCGTCATTATATACACTCTCATACTCCGGCATCTGGATGATCTCATTAAACAATTCATAATTTATGGCTTCATTGGTGATAAGATACAAATCATATGCCGTAGTGTAATGATCATCATCGGTCAGGCCGTGAGGATTGACAAAATGAGTATTGGTCGCACCTATGGCCAAAGCCTCCTCGTTCATCAGATCAACAAATGAGGGGACATCTCCTGCCACGTGTTCTGCTATCGCGATAGCCACGTCATTGGCGGAATCTATTAAAAGCGCATGAAGGGCCTGGTTCATCGTAAGCTGATCCCCGGCCTTAAGCCCGATCCTTGTCGCATCATAATCGATATCGGTAACATTCTCGCTGCAAGTGATAAGGTCCTCGGCATTGCCGTACTTGATCGCAACTAAAGCCGTCATCACCTTGGTCAACGAAGCCGGTGCCATTCTCTCATGCACATCCTTGGCATAGAGGACTTTCCTGCGATTTATATCAAATATCCCCGCTGCAGATGTATCTTCTACCGTCGCTCCCGTGACTCCATCCACATTGCTGTCGGTTACGGCAAGATCCGCGGCAAAACCGGTAGCAAAATTATCCATCCTGTCCGTAGATACGATGGTATGTGTTTCCTTATAATCCATGGGGAGGCCGCTCTTACCGCAACCCGAGACTATGACCGAACAATATATGATCGATATGAAAAAAACAAAAGGTTTTTTCATTTATACATTTCTCTCCATTCCATATCGCCTCTGTCGAGAGATTTGATCAGAAGCTCAGCGCTTGCCAGATTCGTGGCAAGAGGGATATTATGCACATCACAGAGCTTGAATATGTTACCCACATCAGGTTCATGTGACTTTGGCGTCAGAGGATCCCTTAAGAATATCACCAGATCGATCTGATTATGCTCGATCTGAGCACCTATCTGCTGTTCTCCGCCCAAATGGCCGGCCAAAAACTTATGGACAGTCAGATTCGTCACTTCCTCTATGAGCCTTCCGGTCGTTCCGGTGGCATAAAGATCATTTTTGCTGAGTATTCCTCTGTAAGCGATACAGAAATTCTGCATCAGTTTCTTTTTGTTATCGTGCGCTATCAACGCAATGTTCATCTTATTCCTCCGTCATACATCTGTAGTCATCTTTTTGCGTTTATCACCCTGTAGCCCTATATTCAGCACAACCCCTATGCCGATATACAGACTGACTAACGAAGTCAATCCATAGCTCACAAAAGGAAGCGGGATACCCGTATTGGGAAGCAGTCCCGTTGTAACCGCTATGTTCATAAAACCCTGTGCGACTATCATTCCGCCGAGTCCGTCAGCTATTACGGCTCCGGAAAGATCAACCGAATAATGTGCGATCCTCATGCACTCATAACATATAAGGAAAAGCAGAAGGATCACAGCCACAGCTCCTATGAATCCCATTTCTTCGCCTATGACGGCATAAATGAAGTCGGTCTGCGGTTCGGATATGAAATCACCGTTCTTAACGGATGCTATAACGTTATTATTCAGTCCTTTGCCGTGAAGCATTCCCGACGATATCGCCGTAACGGAATTACGTTGCTGCCACGCGGCGGAATCAGCGTATTTGTCCGGATATAACCACGCAAGTATTCTTATGACCTGATATTCCTTAAGCAGCGTCTGGCCCTCCTGCATGATGATGCTGAAAAAGGCGATACCCAAAGGAATGATCGTCCCCAAAACAATGAATACCGTTCTGTATTCCAAGCCTCCGACAAAGAGCATTATACAGAAGGATAATCCGATCACGATAGTCGTTGAAAGATCGGGTTCCTTGTAAACCAGAAACATCGGAAAGGCAACCAGTATTATCATAAATGCAATGATCTTAAAGGTGTTCAGCCTCTCCCTGTATTTCATAATAAACTGTGAAAAGAACAAAATCAACAGTATCTTGGCCAGCTCAGAAGGCTGAAACTGGAAGCCGATATTGATCCATCTTTTGGAGTGATTGACCTCGACACCGAATATGAGAACAAGCGTCAGACCGACGACACTTATTCCATACAATATCCATTTGACCTTCGCGTAGAGATTGTAATCGATCAGCGAGACTATGACCATCGCGATTATGCCTATGAGTATTCCGTACAATTGCCTTGACTGCACGGACTCTTTGGCACTGCCTATGGCGAAATAACCGATAAACGACAGGGCTATCACAAAGGCTATCAATTTGAAATTGTAATTCTTAAGTTTATATTGTCGAAGCATTCTCTATACTCTCAATAACCTCCGGTCCGACTGCATCGCTAAAGATCTCGCCGTCCTTAAGATATACAATACACGGAATATTCTTTTTCTTATCGAAAAGTCCCTTGCCCGATGTATGGTTATAGCTTAAAGATCCGATCTTACACAGATGCGGGTTCATTCTGGAAGCAAAAATGAAGTGTTCATCTTCATTACCCAGTCCTGCATAAGCATCTCCGGACAGATCGCCCAAAACTATCACATCCTTGACGGCAGCGACTGTTCCGCCCGCCTTCACGTTGCCGATGATCACAAGCGACCCTTCACTCTCAACAACTTCACCGTCACATACATCGCCGTGGTAAAATCTTCCGTTATTCTCTTCACGCTGCATCTCTATACGTTTAAGAGCCTTGACGAAATTGCGATCGGTCTCCTCATTCTTACCGACAAGGCAAAGGATGTTTACATCGGAATGCTCATCTATCGTCTGTATAACGGCTTTTTCTTCTTCCACACTTAAGTGCCTTCCTTCTACAGACAGAGCAAGAGAAGCGTTCCTGAAAAACTTCCTTGATTCTTCGAACTTCTCCGAGATCTCAGCAAGGATATCCTCAAAACTGTCTTCTTCGTTAAGATGGAGAGCTATTCCGCCCTTGTAACTCTTGATAACTATCATACTGTTCCTCCATGATGAACACTCCGTGAAGATCCGCCTCTTAAATGCAGGCTTTGATCGACACCCCGATATGTGCTGTCCGATAACGGCGATCTGTGCACAGCATCAGTCTCCGGCAGACATTTCCGCATCAGGGATCTCGGCCGTTCCCGTTACTATCTCATCTTCATTTTCAAGCTTGAAGTAATACTTGTATATGTCACGAGTGGTATTGGCGGCAAAATCCGATGAATAGCCGAAAGCTATTCTGGTAGCCACGGCGATCTCCGGATTCTCATATGGCGCATAACTTACGAAAAGCGCATGATTGGCCCTCTTCTTATTCTCCTGTGCCGTACCTGTCTTGCCTGCTACATTAACACCCAGATCGTTGTAATATGCCTTCTTTAATACCACCCTTCTCATACCCGTATGAATGGCATTCCAATACGCACTGGGCATATCGATAATATTACGGACCGAAGGCTCATAATCCATGATAAGATTGCCGTTTAGATCGGTCACTTTATCAAGCAGGGTAAGGTCGTAGCATGTACCGTTATTTGCCACCGTCATGACATATCTGGCAAGTCCGACCGTGGTATAGTTGTTGGTACCCTGACCGATCGCCGAAAGAACGGGATATTCATCGGAAACTCCGGGTTCGGATTCTTCGATCTCAATACCGGACTTGTCGGTCAGACCGTACAGATCCGCATATTTGGCGAGTTTCTCAAGTCCGAGTTCATCATCATAATTACCGGCCTCATTAAGAGAGAGTCTGTAACCTATCTCGTAGAAGAAAGAGTTGCAGGAATTCTCTATTCCTCCGGTCACGTTTAAGGAACCGTGAGAACCGGGATATATCCAGCATTTATACATTTCGTTTTCGAATCTGTCGAAATAGCCCTTGCAGGATATGGTCGATGCAGTATTGATTATACCTTCTTCAAGTCCGGCCGTGGCTGAAACCATCTTAAACGTTGATCCGGGTGCAGTACGCTGCTGCGTTGCATAATTCCACAGAGGCTTGGACAGATCGTTCTGAAGCTTGGCATAGTACTCAGAATCAATACTGTTGGCCAGTCTGTTATTGTCATAACTGGGATAAGTGACCAGCGCGAGTACGTCGCCGTTCATATCGGTTATCACGGAAGAAGCTGAGTAAGGATCTAAAGCTAACTGTGCCGGAGTTATATACAGGTTCTCTATCAGATACAGCATGAAATTGTACGACGAAAGAACATTTCCGTAGAATTTCTTCTGCTCTTCATCCGTTATCGATATGGCATCCTGTTCAAGCAATGTGGCGATGATCTGATATCCCGTGATCTCGTCATTACGGATCATGTATTTATACATCCTCTTTGAGAAGGAGCGGCTGTCCGATAAATGCTCGATGATATAATCTATAAGCCTTGCATATTCTTCGGTAGATGACGAATACTGACTGTCAAGATCTATCTTAGTCGCATCGATCCAGTTATGCGCTATAAGAAAATCCAGATACTGCGCAAGACTTATGGTCTCTTCTTCTCGCCATGCGATGAAGGTCTCGTCATCTTTATCGATCTCTGAATCCTTGATGACACCGTTTTCGACTAACATTGATACGATGAAGCTCTCATATATCTGATACTCCTCACTGAGTTCATTATACGGAGTCCTGACATCTTCAAGCTCACTTCGCAGTTTGCCAAACACCCTTTCCTGCTTGTCCAAAAAGGCCTCATATATCTTAGTCTCGTTCTCTTTTGCCTTCTTATCGCCCAGATGATCGATATCTATTATGCTGTTATTAAACAGCGCAAAATATACATCAGTTATGGGGATTATGTATTTGCTGGCCGCAGTTCCCTCCGGCGGATCATACTCCTTGACATTCTGGATCTTGGATACCAGGATGCCTGCAAGTTTCTGCTCTAATATATTGTATACCGCCATCTGAAGGTCCCTGTCGATCGTAAGGTATACATCATCTCCGGCCTGAGGATCGACAAGTTTTTTGCTCTCTATCACCTTACCCAAGTTATTAACGTATACCGTCTCGCTGCCTTTGACACCCTGAAGATAAGTCTCCATCGCCTGCTCGATACCGGCCTTGCCCACCATGTCCGTCAGTATATAGTCATTTCTGGGCTTGACCGTATCTGAAAGTTCACTTCCGCTGTTAAGATTGTTGTATGTTGAGATCTCTTCTTCCGAGATCTTACCCGTATAACCTATTATCTGCGAGAAATATATGCTGTCATTGTATTTGCGGATGTTGTCCTCTTCTATGGCCACACCCATGAGGATATCGCTGTTCTCCATTATGGTGGCTACGGTTCTTTCATTGACATCCGTCGCTATGACCGTGGGGATGTACTTCTGATAAGAATTGAGGTTCATGGCGTATCGGATGTTTACCAGTTTAAGGATCTCCCTCTTGGTATAACCTTTACCTATGACAAAACTGTCTCTGGGATTCTCGGGATCGGTTGATTCACCTATGCCGAATTTGCCGTATCCGCACAGATAATCAATGATATCATCAGGCGTCGATGTCTCTTCTTCATATTTGAGATCACTTATGGCTTTGCGCCCGTAAACATCGGCAATGAATCTTTTCAGTCTCGTATCGGAAAGAGTGAATTCATACTCATCATCTTCATTTAGGATGATGTTAAAGTCACCGATAGTATGATCACCGTTACTCTCAACGATGGCAATAGTCTTCATAAGTGTGTCATTTAAGTTCTTGTTTCTGTTTCGACCCGACTCATATACATCCTCCATCGTGACATTGTAAGCAAGCTCGTTGTATGCGAGCACATTGCCGTTCCTGTCATATATATTGCCGCGTGTCGATCCTATGACTCTTTCCTTCTGAATGCTCAATGTAAAATTATCAAGCGCATCCTGGCCTCTGACTATCTGAAGAATGAATATCCTTGCGCAGAGGACCACGGTGATGATCACGAAGAATATACCGAGCACCAGAGTTCGACCGGTCGTTGAATTTATGAAATTATCCTGTATCCTTCTATACAATGGTCTCTATGTCCTTTTCCTCGAAGTGCCGGATCTTATCAAATACAAATTTGATGAACGGAAAATAGAATATGGCTATTATAGTCGTATATATGACCTCCGGCAGTATTATGCCCGTAAGATAAAACGGATAATTGAAGTCCCCTTTAAAAAAGAACATCAAAAGATAGCATCCGTGTCCGAAGGCGATATCGCTGCCGATTATGAGGGTGATCGGCAGTTTGAAATCACCCGAAAACAGTATCTTTCTAAAGAAGCCGTTCAGATATCCGATGAGCATGTACAAAAGCGCATAAACGCCGAGAATGCGTCCGAAGAATATATCAACGAACAGTCCGCCCACAAACCCTGATATCATCCCGTATCTCCTGCCCAGTATAAGACCCAAAGAAGCCGTCACGATGACCAGGAGATTCGGTGTGATCCCGCCGATGGTAAACTGTGACAGCAATGTCGACTGCAGCAAAAAACTTATGAACATGAATAAAAATGCAGCAATAAAATTCATAACCGTATCAATACTCTCTGTCTCCGGAAATATCCGGAATATTCTTAAGATCCGTTATGACCAGAACATCCTCAAGATGTCTGAAATCGACTGCCGGTATCAGGGTGCCTGACTTAGTGAGGTTATTCGAATCAGAATTGACAGTATCGATATAACCTATGAGTATTCCCTCAAGATACTTGTCGCTGATGTTCGATGTTACGACTTTATCTCCCACACCGACAGTTGATTCGGGATCCACAAGCTGGCTGTATTCTATCACTCCCATATCCATAAGTCTTAACGAACCGGTAACTATCAGAAGATCGCCCGTAGACAGTATCATTCCGCTCGTATTGGCATTGTCGGATATGATGGAGACGACTTTTGCATAATTCGGTCCGACCTCTGTCACTCTTCCTACCAGGCCGCTTCCCGCTATGACATTGCAGTCGACCATAACTCCGTCATCCGCTCCTTTATCGATGATGAAACCCGAATACCAGTTGCCGGAATCTCTGGCGATTATCCTTGCACCGATCTTGTCGTATTCTTCGTATTCCGCATCAAGATCATACAGTTCCCTTAACTTGGTGAGTTCATACTTGTCCTGTTGCAACAGTGTATTATCCTTGGTCAGTTCCGCTATCTGTCGCTTAAGCTCAGTATTCTCGTTAGTCACCTGCTCAAGTGTCTTCAGATTCTGAGCCCTGTCTATGAGCGCAGTACCCACGGCATTCAATCCCTTCTGAAACGGAACAAGCGTATAACCGCTTATCGTGTTTAACGGAATGGACAGAATGTTTGTTGAAAACGAAAGGATCATCAATATCACACAGACGATCGTAAGGATCAGCAGTATATATCGATTAGGAAGTGTGTACTTTTCCCTTTTCTTCTTGATCAAAGGACTCATCGGCCGCTCATTCCCTCTATGTAGTAAGCAAGTTTACGGTATTTATCCTCGTTGATGACCTTGGCGATACCCATGATGACACTGTCTATTGGGTCTTCACTCATATTTACCTTAAGGCCGGTCGCATCCGAGATCAGATTCGCCAGATTATATATCTGCGAAGAGCCTCCTGTCAGATAAAGTCCGTGACGGTATATATCGGCGCCAAGCTCCGGAGGAGTCCTCTCAAGGACCATCTTGACACAGTCTATTATCTGTGCATACGAATCGCGCAGATTGGTATCGAGTATCTCGGGCGGGATCTCTCTTTCCATCGGAAGTCCGCTTACAATATCTCGACCGTAGCATACAATGTTCTCTCCGGATTCTATAAGCGACTTCATACTTATCTTGATCCTCTCCGCTGTCTTTTCTCCGATAAAGAGATTGAATTCTTTACGAACGGCATTACGGATATCTTCATCGAACTGTTTGCCGGCGATCTTCACGATCCTGCTGAGCACTATGCCTCCGAGTGAAAGTATCGAGATCTCAGTCGTTGAATAACCGACATTGACTATCATCACACCCTGTGAATTCTTGACGTCTATATCGCATCCGAGTCCGTCTGCTATAGCTTTTTCGACGACATGTATCTTATGTGCCTTTATGCCCGCATCTTCGACAAGATCATAAAACGCTCTCTTCTCCACATCGGTAACATCAGTTGGGACCGCTATAACGTAATCCGCAGGTTTTAAACTGCCTTTGGACAGATCGGTTATAAACAGCTTAAGCAATGTCTCCATATTGCTTATGTCTGCTATGACTCCGTTTATCACCGGAAAGCTCGATACGATCGAACTCGGAGCTTTTTCATACATATCAAAAGCGGAATCACCGTATGCAAGCAGCACATTGCCGTTCTCGATGGCTATCATGTTCTTCTCCATGAATATGCTGTTGTCCAATTGATTGTAGATCCTGATGTTACTGGTACCTATATCAATACCAAAGAAATTATTTGCCATGTTATGTGGCTCCTCTCATATTATTCTGTATCCTTAACCATCTGGTAGGCTTTCATTATTCCGAATTTGCCGTGCGCCCATGTCAGTCCGCCCTGAAAATACACGGCATAGGGCTCTTTAATGGGACCGTCGGCCGACAGTTCGATGCTCGATCCCGAAATGAATGCGCCCGCAGCCATAATGACAGGCGCGTCATATCCCGGCATATCCCAGGGTTCGGGTGTTACATGTCCGTCAACAGGCGCAGCTGACTGTATTCCCCTGCAGAAAGCTATGACTTTCTCGGGGCTTCCTAAAGTCACGGCCTGTATGATATCATGCCTTTGCTCCGATGCATCCGGAACGACCGCATATCCTGCATCCTCAAACATTTTCGCGGCAAATATCGCATTTTTAAGAGCTGAGGCGGTAACTGACGGTGCAAGAAAAAGTCCCTGATACAGGCTTCTTAATACATCAAGGCTGGCTCCCACTTCCTTACCGAGCCCCGGAGTGGTCAGCCTTACTGCCGCATTTTCGATACACTCTTTTGTTCCGACGATATATCCGCCTATGGGGGCCAGTCCTCCGCCCGGATTCTTTATAAGCGATCCGACGCACATATCCGCACCTGCTTCGGAAGGTTCCTTATATTCGGTAAACTCACCGTAACAATTATCAACCATGCAGATGATATCGGATCTTATCCCCTTGATAAAGGCGATCAGCTCTCCGATCTCATCCACTGACAGAGTCTTTCTTGTCTGATATCCTTTGGAACGCTGTATAGTTACAAGCTTTGTTCTCTCATTTACGGCTTTTCTTATCCCGTCATAGTCAAAACTTCCGTCGCTTTTAAGATCGACCTGTGAATATGTGATCCCGTACTCCGAAAGGCTACCGCGGCCGGGTCTTATCCCTATGACTTCTTCAAGTGTATCATAGGGTTTGCCCACGGGTGAAAGAAGTTCATCTCCCGGCCTTAGATTACCCATAAGGGCGATCGCCAAAGCATGCGTCCCGCATGTTATCTGTGGTCTTACCAGGGCAGCTTCGGTCTTAAAGACTGCGGCATAAACATCCTCAAGTGTATCTCTGCCGATATCATTATAACCGTATCCTGTCGTGCCCGACAGGCAGGCTTCGCTGACCCTTGAGTCCTGCATGGCCTGTATCACCTTGAGCTGATTGACTTCGCAGAGTCTGTCGATCTTATCAAATCTGTCTTTAAGGTCTGATATCATCTTTTCGCTCTTATCAAGCGTTTCATCAGTTATTCCCAGTTTGTTGTATATCTCTTTGTATTCCATCATGCTACCGTATCATATTTATGAAGGTCCCGTACGATCTTAAGCTAATATTCCCTTATCGGTCATAAGATCAATGATCTTTTTTATTATCATTTCTTCATCCTCAGGGTCATCCGGATCTCTTTTTATATATGTCACATCTTTTTCTCTTTTAAGCCATGTAAACTGTCTTTTGGCATAATGTCTGCTGTTTTTCTTGATATCTTCCACGGCATCATCATACGAACATCTGCCTTCAAGATATGCGACCATCTCTTTGTAGCCTATTGATGACATGGAATTAAGATCCGCCCCGTATCCGGATTCCATCAGGCCTTTGACTTCGTCGATCAAACCGTTTTTTAACATGATGTCGACGCGTTTATCTATCCTCTCATAGAGTCTGTCCCTGTCAAGATCCAGTGCCACATAGCAGTGATCGTAAGGAGATACCCTGTTTCTTTGCTCCTTGTTCATCTCAGAGAAAAGTCTTCCTGTATTTTTATTGTATTCAAGCGCCCTGATAACACGCTTTACATTATTCGGATGTACACTGTTTGCATATTCAGGGTCGATATCGGTTAACATCTCATAGAGCTTTTGTTTTCCGTCCTTCGAATCAGCGATCTCATACAGGCTTTCCCTGTATCCTTCATCCTTCGCACTTTCGTCATCAAAATCTATATCATATAACAGGGCCTGTATATAAAACCCCGTACCACCCGTAATGATCGGAAGCCGGCCTCTGCTCCATATCCCGTTCATCGCCTCACGAGCAAGTTTTACGAATTCATCAACTCCGAAGTATTCGTCCGGATCAAGCACGTCTATGAGATGATGCGGTATGCCGTCCATATCATTTAAGGATGGTTTGGCCGAGCCGATGTCTAAGCCCCTGTACACGGCAACGGAATCTGCGCTGATCACCTCACCGTTTAGTATATGTGCCAGTTTGACCGCTATATCCGATTTACCGACGCCGGTTGGCCCTGCGATTATGAGAACAGGCCTTTGCTTTCTTATGAGTTCTAAGCTGCCCATTTTCTACACTATCCTCTTAAATCTCTTGTCGAGTTCGCTCCTCGTCATCGTGATCATCGTAGGTCTTCCGTGAGGACAATTATACGGATTTTCCAGTTTGAGCATATCGGCTAACAGTGCTTTTACTTCGGTCGCTGTCATATCGGTATTACCCTTCACGGCGGATTTGCAAGCCATTGAAGCCAGCTTCGAATTAATGACCTCCGGAATGCCCTTTATTCGACCTTCGCTTATCTCATCGATCAGATCAAGGAACAGACCTTTAGGATCATTACCGTACAATTCCATAGGTACGCTTCTTAAGCTTATATCATATCCGCCGAATTCTTCGATCTCATAACCGATCGCCTTAAGATTGTCCCTGTATTCACCAAGTATGGCAAGTTCAGATGCCGAAAGGGTTATGACTATCGCAGGGCTTATCATCTGTGTTGCCACCGCTCCCTCTTTCATCTGCTTAACGAGCCTTTCATATTTGACCTTCTCATGCGCCGCATGCTGATCCATGAGAATTAGTTTGTCCTTATATGTGAACAGCCAGTATGTTCCGAAGATCTGTCCTACGATCTCGTAATCGTTGACTGCATCATAGCTTAACAGTTTGTCATCGAACATCTCCATCTGAACTGCCGTATTTACTATAACGGCTTCATTAGCCTTGATGATGTTCTTCTCCTTTTCCTCTTCCGGTGTTTCGGGATAGGGTTGCAGTCCGGGCACACTTTTGCCGAGCACACGCCTTATGTCTATATTGCTCTCACTTAACAGTTTCTCATCTAAAGCGATAGATATATCTTCGCTCCTGCGTTTTTCTTCAAAAGGCTCAGCTGCCTGCTTAGGTACTTTTTCTGCCGGTTCCGGTCTTTCGTTTAACACAGAATCCGGTATCATCTCATGGACTTTTAATACACTTGAGATCGCGGAGGAAACAAGATCCGCGATCCTTAAGCTGTCTTTGAACCTGACTTCCATCTTGCTAGGATGTACGTTGACATCGACAGATCCCGGATCTACGTCAATAAACAGCACGCAGAAGGGGAATCGATGCTGCATCAGGTATTCTCTGTATCCTTCCTCTATCGCCTTGCTTATGATATCGCTTTTGACGAATCTTTTGTTAATGAAATAGTTCTCGTAATTGCGCGTGCTCCTGTTAAATTCAGGTTTCCCGAGATATCCTTTTATCGATATGTTCTCCGTTACATTCTCGATGGGAACGAGCGCATCGGCACTCTCTCTTCCGAACAGCCTGTATATGAGTTCTTTAACGCTTCCGTTACCCGACGTATGAAACTTGATCTGTCCGCCTGCGATAAACTTGATCGACACGTCCGGATTGGCAAGCGCAAGATGCTCCAATATATCAGAGATATATCCTCCTTCGGTTATCGGACTTTTAAGGAACTTCTTTCTTGCCGGAGTATTATAAAAAATGTTGCGTACTATGACTGTCGTACCTCCGGGTACTCCTATCTCCTTGACGGACACCTCTTTTCCGCCTTCAATGACGTACTGTGTCCCGATCATATCTTCTTTGGTCTTGGTGATCATCTCGACCTGGGCAACGGCTGCGATCGAACTCAAAGCTTCTCCTCTGAAGCCCAGCGTACCCAACATGTTAAGATCCGAAGCATCATTTATCTTGCTCGTGGCATGTCTTTTGAACGCTTCCCTGACCTCATTTCCCGGAATGCCCGAACCGTTGTCGGTTATCCTTATAAATGAAATACCTCCGTCCTTGATCTCGACGGTTACGGCATCAGCACCCGAATCAAGGGAATTCTCAACAAGTTCCTTGACTATATTGGCCGGACGTTCAACGACCTCTCCGGCGGCTATCTTATTGATGGTCTCATTGTTTAGCAGGTGTATAAGGCTCATGTCCGATTCCAATCCTTATCTTTGATCTATCCGTTCCATCTGTTGTTTAGTGAATTCTGCAATTTATACAGTGTATTGAGCGCATCTAAAGGTGTCAGATTACTCACATCCAATTCCTTTAATTCTCTTAAGACGTCTTCATCTGTTGTGGTCGCAAAAAGTGACATCTGTGTCAGATCGACCTGATCATAATGTTCAACACTCTTACCGCTGTCTGAAGTTCTGCCAACGGCTATATTCTGGATCTTATCTATGATATCATTGTCTACCAGCTGACCTACGATCTCCTTGGCCCTGTTGATAACGATCTCCGGGACTCCCGCAAGCTTGGCTACCTGAATACCGTAGCTCTTGTCCGCACCTCCGCTCACGATCTTACGCAAGAACACGATGTCATCACCGTTTTCCTTGACCGCTATGGAGTAATTGCGCACATTGTCCATCTTACTCTCAAGTTCGGTCAGTTCGTGATAATGCGTAGCAAACAGTGTTTTAGCCCCAATGAGCCTGGGATTGGCTATGTGTTCAACAACAGCCCACGCTATAGAGAGGCCGTCGAAGGTGGATGTGCCTCTTCCGATCTCATCTAAGATTATGAGACTGTCTGATGTGGCATTTCTCAGTATATTGGCCACTTCATTCATCTCTACCATGAAAGTGGACTGTCCGCTGGCCAGATCATCGCTCGCACCGACTCTTGTGAATATCCTGTCGCTGATACATATATCAGCTGACGATGCGGGTACAAAAGAACCTATCTGCGTCATGAGACATATGAGGGCCACCTGCCGCATATATGTAGATTTACCCGCCATATTCGGTCCGGTTATTATGGATATCATCCTCTTATGTTTATCAAGTCTGGTATCATTTGACACAAACATATCGGCCGGGATCATCTTCTCTACAACAGGATGTCTGCCGTCCTTGATATTTATATTGCCCTTTGAATTTAACTTGGGTCTGACATAACCGTTCTGTTCGGCAACAAGTGCAAGTGAAGCAAATACATCAAGTGCAGCCAGAGCCTTGGCAGTCTTCTGTATGACTTCGATCCTGTCTCTTATGATCTCTCTTATCCTGACGAATTCGTCATATTCAAGATTACATACCTTGTCAGTCGCCCCGAGTATCATGTCTTCAAGCTCTTTAAGCCTGGGACAGGTGTATCTCTCGGCATTGACCAGAGTCTGCTTACGTATATATTCATCCGGGGCCTTATCCTTGGCTCCGTTGCTTATCTCGATACAGTATCCGAAAACCTTGTTGTATTTGACATGAAGGCTCTTGATCCCGAGTCTTTCCTGTTCCATGGCCTCAAAATCATTTAACCACTGTTTGCCTTCGCTGCCCGCTCTTCTGAGCTCATCTATATCTTTGTTATATCCGCTTTTGATGATACCGCCTTCTCTTATCGTAAGAGGCGGTTCTTCTTCAATGGCTTCTTCTATGAGCGTATATATATCTTCCAAACCGTCTATGTCTTCGCTTATCTTCTTAAGCAATACGCTGTCGAGTTCCGAAGTTATCAGTTTGATGGCCGGAAGCATCGAAAGAGATGATTTAAGAGCCAGCATATCTCTCGGATTGACTGTCTGCATGGCGATCTTGCCGACGATCCGCTCCAGATCGTAGACCGTACCCAGATACTCTCTGAGTTCGTCTCTTTCTATAGGATTATTCTTAAGTGCCGAGACAGCTTCAAGCCTTGATTCGATCGCTTCGGCTTCTATCAGAGGCTGTCTTATATAAGATGAAAGCGTCCTGCTTCCCATGGCAGTCTTTGTCTTATCAAGCACCCAGAGCAGCGAGCCCCTCTTCTGCTTTTCTCTTAAAGTCTCGAGCAGTTCAAGATTACGCCTCGTAGCACTGTCTATGAGCATATATCTGCTTGCGACATACGGATAGATATGCGTGATATGTTTCAGATCATGCTTCTGCGTCTCATACAGATACTGAAGCAAGGCTCCCGCGGCTACGATCCCGTTCGGAAAATCCGATATACCGAGTCCTGCTATTCCGTTGACACCGAAATGCGATGCGATCTTATTCCTGCATCTGTCCTCATCATAGTAATGAGGCGGAAGTGAAGTCAATGCTATCCCGAGCCCGTCCCTTATCCTTGAGATATCCATACCGCTCATAAGAAAAGCTTCATTGCACACGATCTCTGACGGAGAGTATTTCATCATCTCATCATAGAACGCTCTTATGTCTTCTATCTCACTTAAGTAATAATCGCCCGTAGTGATATCGGCTACGGATATACCTATATTGCCGGGAGTATAGGAGACGCTCATTATGTAATTGTTACTCTTATCATCCAGGACAGCACTGCTCGTATTGGTACCGGGAGTGACGATCCTTACGACCTCTCTCTTTACCAGTCCTTTTGCAAGCTTGGGATCTTCCACCTGCTCACAGATAGCGACTTTATAGCCTTTGCCGACAAGCTTGTCAAGGTAGGCATCTACCGCATGAAACGGAACGCCACACATAGGAGCGCGTTCAATAAGGCCGCACTGTTTGCCGGTCAGTGTTATATCGAGTTCTTTTGAAGCCGTCAATGCATCATCAAAAAACATCTCATAGAAGTCACCGAGTCTGTAGAAAAGGATACAATCCTTGTATTCTTCCTTGGTGTCCATATAGAGTTTCATCATTGGCGACAGTTTGTCGTAATCTATCTGCATAATCTAATGATATCTATACCATATCGCCGATATAATAGAATCCTCCGGCGGTATGTAATCTGACCTGTACTATACTTCCGATCAGTTGTTTATCTCCCTTAAAATGTACCATACTGTTATTTGACAGTCTGCCGGTCACCATTGAAGGATCGTTATCCGAGATACTCTCAACAAGCGCTTCTTCAACGCGTCCTATAAGCATTCCGTTACGTTTGGACGCACATTCCCTGACGGCATCAAGCACTCTGTTAAACTGCTCAGAGGCAAACTCTTCACTCACCTGATCTGCCATTGAAGCAGCAGGTGTTCCGGTCCTCTTTGAATATATAAAGGTAAAAGCATTGTCGTATTCGACTTTATTTATCACATCGATCGTATCATCAACATCTTCTTTGGTCTCACCCGGAAAGCCGATTATTATATCCGTGGTTATAGCGATATCCGGTATGGCTTCCCTTATCTTACGCACGAGCCCCAAATAGGATTCCTTGGTATAATGCCTGTTCATGGCCTTAAGTATACGATCGGATCCCGACTGGAGAGGAAGATGTATATGACGACATATCTTTTCGGATGATGCTATCGTATCTATCAGTTTATCGGACAGGTCCTTCGGATGCGATGTCATAAATCTGATCCTTTTGATACCGTCAATCTTCTCAACTTCCTTAAGAAGATCCGAAAAATCGATATCCTCATCAAGCCCCTTGCCGTAACTGTTGACATTCTGACCGAGAAGCATGACTTCTATCACGCCGTCTTCAGACAATTTTTCTATCTCACGTACGATCTCTTTTGCATCTCTGCTCCGTTCTCTTCCCCTTACATACGGCACTATACAGTATGTACAGAAATTGTTGCAGCCGTACATTATATTGACTCCGGATTTGTAGCTGTATTTACGCTCTACCGGCAGATCCTCAACCTGATCATCGGTACTCTCCCAGATATCGATTATCTGTCCGGCACTTTCCTCATACATGCGATACAAAAGTTCTGCAAACTTAAATATATTATGCGTACCGAACACAAGATCCACAAAACCGTAATTGCGCGAGATATTGTCAATAACGCTCTGTTCCTGCATCATACATCCGCACATGGCGATCTTAAGACCGGGATTCTTTTTCTTAAGAGGTTTAAGGCTGCCCAAATGCCCGTAAACCTTCTGATTGGCATTATCTCTTACAGAACATGTATTATAGATCACCAGATCGGCATCCGATTCCGTACCGTCAAGTGCAAATCCTGCTTCTTTTAAGATGCCGGCAAGTTTCTCGGAATCCCTGGCATTCATCTGACATCCGAAAGTCACAACGGCACATTTGGGTGTCCTTGAAAGAGAATCCTTAAGCCTTATTACCGTGCCCTTTAATCTCTCTATATATTCTCTTTGTCTTTTCAGTTCTTCGGTATTTTCCATATGTTCTCTTCGGTGACCACTGCCGTCATGGGGATATCAGATTCTTTCTTATCGATCCTGTCAGTCATCTGCAGTTCGAACGCAAGTCCTATCCTGTTCTCTATTTTCATACGGGCAAAAAAGCGGTCATAATATCCTTTACCGTAGCCCATCCTGTTGCATTTCCTGTCGAACACCGTGCCCGGCGTGATGCATATCGTATCCGGTGTGACATCATTGTCATTAAGCTTTAGATATTCGATCTTAAGAGGCTCGCGGATACCATAAGCAGCGGGCTCCATCTCATCTAAAGCAAACACTCTGTAGAAATCAAGTTCAAAGTTTTGCAGACTTACCGGAGCATATACCTTCTTACCCTCAAGAAGCGATATGTTAATGAGTTTATCCGTTGCGACTTCTCCGTTGTTATCGGCATAGACTAAGACCTTGTCGGCTTTCTTATATTCGTTCAGACCTCTCACCTTTTCCGTGATGATATCACTAAGTCTTATACGTTCTTCAGTACTGAGTTCTTTGCGTTTATTTATTATCTCGCTTCTTAACGTCATCTGTCATGCCTGCCATATATCAGTCATCAGGAATTGATATTATTGATGAAATCAATCATATCGAAACTTTCATCTTTGTTAGCCGTAAACAATGTTCCTATATCCCTTCCATCCATGATACGGTGAAGGATACGCATATCCGCGCCGTTTGCTATTATCATGTCGGCGCCGGATGATGTGGCGATCCTCGCCGCATTCATCTTGGTGTTCATTCCGCCGGTTCCTACACTGCTACCGGTACTTGACTTAGCCATCGAAAGCATCTCATCATTAAGATCATCAACCTGCGATATGAACTTCGCATTCGGATCCTTGTGCGGATCGTCGGTATAGAGTCCGTCTATGTCCGACAGAAGGATCAGCAGATCCGCATTTACAAGTGACGCTACGATAGCGCTCAATGTATCATTATCTCCGATAAGGACATCATCATCGCCGACAACGATCTCATATGTCGAAACCGTATCATTCTCATTCACGATGGGGACGATACCCATGTTCAACAGTTCGCTGAAGGTGTTATATGCGTTTGCTCTGTTCACATCATCAGTCACGGTATTCTTTGTCATAAGGATCTGAGCCGCAATATGATTGTATTCGCTGAACAGCTTCTGGTATGTCATCATGAGCCTTGCCTGTCCTATCGCGGCACAGGCCTGCTTAAATCCCATGTTCCCCTTCTGACTGTTCACAGCCGTCTGACCTATAACTCTCTTGCCGACGGCGATGGCTCCGGAACTGACCAATATCACATCCTTACCCTGGTTACTGATATTGCACAGTTCTCTTACGAGTACTTCGAGTTTAGTATAGTCCGCACCTCCGGTCTCACTGTGAACTATAGAAGACGAGCCGACTTTTACGACTATCCTCTTCTTGTCCTTGATCCCCGGTCTTGTTATCTTGTCAAATGCTTCTTCCATATCTCCTCCGCTATATATATGCCGTCCATCGCCGCGGATGTTATGCCGCCCGCGTAACCGGCTCCTTCACCGCACGGATATACCGCTCCGTATGTCGATCTTCCGTCATTGCCCCGTTCTATCCTGACAGGCGAAGATGTTCTGCTCTCAATGCCTGCGAGTAAAGCCTTATTTGAAGCAAATCCCGGAATGACTTTGTCAAAGCCTTCCATTCCCTCTATGAACGCATCTCTGAGTTCACCCGGCAAAAGATCCGACATATCCGTAAACCTGATCCTGCCCTTAAATGCATCATATTCAGGGTCTGTCTCATCAATATATCTGTCTCTGTATGCAGGATAACTCTGTACGGGAATGTCACCCTGTCCGAGCCTGTATGCTTTCGCTTCCAATCCTCTTTGGAATTCCATGCCGGCAAGTACATCGTCACTTCCGTAATCATCGGGAGTAACAGTCACGATGATACCGCTGTTTGCGTAATCGCCGTCTCTTTTGCTGTAGCTCATTCCGTTAACGGCAGTCCTGCCTTCCTCTGACGATGCATTGACAACATATCCGCCGGGACAGTTACAGAAGCTGTAAACACCTCTTCCCGACGATGCCTTGTATGTCAGCTTATAAGGAGCCGCACCGATAATTTCTGCCGCCGTATTAAGTCCGTACATGGCCTCATTTATCATCTTCTGAGGATGGATGACTCTGAGTCCTACCGCAAAAGCTTTATTTGACATCGGAACGCCCGATTCATGCAGGACCCTGAACGTATCCCTGGCACTGTGGCCTATCGCAAGCACAAGTGAATCCGTGATGATCTTACTTCCGTCTTCAAATACCGCTTTGGACAGTTGCCCTGAATTCTCAACCGATACAAGTTTGCATCCGTACTTAAACTCTCCGCCTTTTTGGATGATATGCTCACGCATTGATACAACTACATCGGCTAATACATCCGTACCTATATGAGGCTTGCTCTTATACAGGATCTCTTCAGGCGCGCCGTTTTGTACAAATATCTCAAGGACTTTACCGTTTCGTCCGTTCTTGTCGTTAACAAGTGTATTAAGCTTGCCGTCCGAGAACGTTCCGGCACCGCCTTCACCGAATTGAACATTACTTTCTGTATCAAGAGCGCCCGTCTCCCAGAAACGGCTGACATCCTTCCTTCTGTCTTCTATGCATTTTCCCCTGTCGCAGATGATGGGTCTGCAACCGGCCATGGCGAGCATATAACCACAGAAAAGCCCCGCAGGGCCCATTCCTATGATCACGGGCCTGTATTCTGAAGGTCCGCCTTCGGGCCAGACATATTCCGGTCTCTTATATATGACCGCATTACGGCATTTGCTCTTTGCCAGCGTTTTTTCGGGGTTATGTACCGATACATCTACTGTATATACTCTGAAGATCTCAGGCTTGTGCCTGGCATCTATGCTCTCTTTTACTATCTTTACAGAATCGATACTGTCGGTCCGAAGCTTCTTACGTACAAGCTTATCCAATGTCCCCAAACAGTCCTTATCTTCAATTCCGATCTTTAATCCGTTTATGCGGATGACCAAATCATTCATATCATCAATAAGTTCCTGCAGCTCTGCCGGCGATATATCCGCTCGTCCATGCCCACTGCAGATTATATCCGCCGCAGGCGCCGTCTACATCAAGCATCTCACCGCAAATATAAAGGCCCGGAGTTTTGACGGAGCAAAGATCATCATCCACTTCCCTTAGCGGAACCCCGCCGCTGCAGCACTGCGCATGAGCGTGATCTCTCGTACCCTTTACGCTTAAGGTAAAACACCTGATAAGTCCGACTAAGGTTATGATCGCATCTTCCGTCTCATCAGATACGGTATCATCTTCTTTTAGCCCGGCCTGCGCTATCAAAAGTGCAGCAAGTTTTGAATTTATGGTGCCCAGCATGAAATCACGGACGGAAGCTCCCTGGAATTGAAGCATCCTGCCCTGCATAAGGCTTATATATTCATCTTCATTCATGCCCGGCATAAGATCTATCGTAAGTTTATATTCTCCGTCCGGATCGACTCCGACATAATGACTTAACTGAAATACGGGGATACCGCTCAATCCGTGATCCGTGATCTGGAGTTCGCCGTATTCGCTGCCGATGTAAGCTCCGTCCTTAACAAGATTGACCATGGCTTCACATCTTACGCCGGCAACATCTTTAAGTATATCTTCCCTGACAGTCAGCGCACACAGGGAAGGCTTTACAGGGATTATCGTATGTCCCAAACTGTACGCTATGGCATAACCGTCATGGTCGCTCGGTATCCTGTCTTTTTTCTCGATACCTGCATAACTTCCGCAGGAAAGAATCACTCTGTCAAACTCTTTGGATACCCCTCCTGCCGTAACAACAAAGCTGTCAGGGTCTTTCTTTACGACGGATTCTACTGTCGTGTCCGTCCTGACGGTGATGTCATATCCTCTGATATTACTCTCCAAAACATCCCTGACGACTGAAGCCTGCTCACAGAACGGATAAAACAGTCCGTGAGATTCCTTGACTATAAGTCCGAGACTCCTGAACGTCCTTATCGTGTCATCTTCATCAAATTTATAAAAGTAACCGTCTAAGAGCTCATTGTCGCGCGAATGATAGCAGTCAGTCCTCAGTTCCCTGTTTCCGAGATTGCATCTTCCGTTTCCGGTACGCAGAAGCTTTTTGCCGAGTATGTTCTCTTTTTCGTATATTGTCACGTATGCGCCCATTGATGCTGCACTTATCGCAGCCATCATGCCGGATGCTCCGCCGCCTATCACCAGTACTTCCATACTCTTCCTCCGGGTTAAGGCCCTGATCATAAGATCATCTGTTCATAAACATATTGCCCAAGAAAGCCAACGGATAATATATCAGTGTTCCGTTTAACGAATTGATATCTCGAACAGTCACGCCTTTGACCACTATAAGAGTGACTATATATGCCGCATAGGAAATAATCAGAGCAATGGCAAAAAAGATCACGTTCATCACGATGAAATGATCGAGTATAGCGATCATTCCCGCGAACACAGCTCCCGACACGGCTATCTTGCCTATCCTTATCGCCATATCTATCGGGTCGAAGCCGATCAGTCTGTAGAAAGCAAACAGACTCACTGCTGTTTCCACTATGAGTCCTATGACATATGCGATCACGATCGCACTTATATCGGAATCCGAACCGATCATCGCAGCGGCAGCTATCATCGTTACGACATATCCGCTTACGGCCGCCACTAACGAATATCTGCCGAATTTGATCGCATTTAATACTCCCTTGCTCATATATATGATCCCGAGAAGCAGGATCGCTATACCGCCCTGCCTTATAAGTTTGATACCGAGACTTGTTCTGCCTGCAAAGAAAATTTTGATCAACGGATCTGCTGTAATGATCAACAAAAGCATTACCGGCAAAAGCAGCATGATCGTGTTCCTCAGAAGATATACGGAACGTGTTCTCGCGTTTTTATGCTCTTCACGACCTACATCGGTTCTGATCTTCTTGATCTCCCTGTCGGCAAACTCCATAAATACAGCAAGTATCGCGCCAAGTATAAGAAGATATTTACCCGCAAAAACACCGATGCGCACAAATATCTCCTTAATATCCGTTCCGCTCTGAGAACCCTTCTTAACGTACATGATAAGAATAGATACTATCGTCAATACAGGAAGCAAATGCTCTCCGATATATGTAAGGCTGACTTTTAAGAACGTCAGCGTGATGTTTCTGCCGTTATCAACGCCTTTAACGGAGTTATATTCATTCCTGAACACATTCCCCGCTATCCTGTCACCGATAATGAGTACGAGTATGGCTGCAACAACGCCGATGCACTGTGCCGTCACCGCTCCGATGGCTCCGCCTATATTTGCATAAAGAGGATTCTTGAGCAATCCCGAGATATTCATTCCGTATCTGTAAAGTCTTATCACCAGTACGGGGCAAAGAGCCAGCATCACAACACACTGCACGACTTCAGCGATAAGGCATATCATCACATTGTTCTTGCCGTAGTAGTATCCTCTGAGGCATCCTTTTAACATATGGATAGCAAAATATATGCCCATGACAGCGAACACGCTCTCAGGAAGCAGATATCCGATTGCCTTGCCGTATATCCGGGATGAAAAAGACCAGATGATAAATCCGAATGCGATGCCGATAAGCAGGCTGTACAAAACCCCGTATCTGAATACAAGTCCCGAATTATAATGCAGTCCCTTGGATCTTCTGATGGTCACCATTCTGGCGACAGCCTGAACAAGCCCCCCTTCGAATATAACGAACAGAGTCTCTGTGATGATGAATCCGATATAATAGAATCCCATGCCGACATCACCTGCCAGATAGGCAAGTATCATCCAGAATATGATATGCAATAATCTAGTCAAAAGACGAACATGATCTTTGATGTTCATTTGTTAACTCCAAATCCGTTTCAGTCTGATATATCTCTCGTTATCCCCAGATGATCCAGGATCTCATCCTGCAGACCGAACATTTCTTTTGCTTCCTCATCTGTCTCATGATCAAATCCGCAAAGATGCAGAATACTGTGAGCTACAAGGAATGCAAACTCCCTCTTTTTTGAATGACCGTACTGCGCAGCCTGACTGACAACCTTGTCAAGAGATATTATCATTTCTCCGAGGTTGATAAGACCGGTCTCCGGATCGGTGCAATCCGCCAGTACTCCTTCTGTTGAAAAAGCACCCGGTCTGTCATATTCAAGCCCCGGATAAGACAACACGTCCGTGGGCGAATCAATATCTCTCGTATCACGGTTATATATGCGTATGGTCTCATTATCCGTAAGCAGAATACTGACCTCTAAATCAAGCGGACAATCAAGCATCTTAAGTGCTTCTTCAATGACTGCCCGGGCCGTGTCTTCATAATCAAAATTCATAATGACATCTGTGTCATTATCCAGAAACAATCTCATTTCTTTTTCTTATTCTCGTATCTGTCATAAGCCTGAACGATACGCTGTACGAGCGGGTGTCTTACGACATCTCTGCTGTCAAGCTCAGCAAAGCCTATGCCTTCGACGTCTTTGAGCACTTTAAGCGCAACATCAAGCCCCGATGTGGTTCCTGCCGGAAGATCTTTCTGTGTCCTGTCTCCCGTGATCACGACCTTGGAGCCGAATCCGATCCTCGTTAAGAACATCTTCATCTGAGCAGGTGTTGTATTCTGAGCCTCATCTAAAATGATATAGGCATTATCCAGAGTACGTCCTCTCATATAAGCCAAAGGCGCGACCTCGATAAGTCCCTTCTCCATATTCTTAAGGAAACTGTCCGCTCCCATTATCTGATACAGCGCATCATACAAGGGTCTTAAATACGGATCTACCTTGCTCTGAAGGTCGCCCGGAAGAAAACCGAGTTTCTCGCCTGCTTCAATGGCCGGACGTGTGAGAATGAGCCTCTCCACTTCACCGTTCTTGAATGCGGTTATCGCCATAGCCATTGCAAGATAGGTCTTGCCCGTACCTGCCGGACCCATGGAGAAAACGATCATATTGTTCCTTATGGAATCAATATACTTCTTCTGACCGACAGTCTTGGGCTTTATCGGTCTGCCCGAAACCGTATGACAGATCAGATCCTTATCTATTGTCAGTAATTCACCCTCGGTATTCTCATAACTCATAGCGATCGCGTAATCCACCTGTTGTTCGTTGATCTCATGACCTCTGGATGAGAGTTCAGCCAGAGTCCTTATGACGGAGCCGGCGCGTCTTACAGCACTGTCATTTCCCGACAGTATCACCTTGTCATTTCTGAAAACGATATTAACGCCAAGACTTCGTTCTATCTTCTTTAAGAAGACATCAAACTGCCCGAAGACATTGGCGGCATCTTTTGTTATCAAATCCAAAGAATCTTCCATATCGCGCACTGTACCCAATCTTACTTATTTTAACATCAGAAACATTCAAATACAAGCCTTTTGAAGCATTTGGTATACGCATAACGTATATGTTTTTACTACTTATGATAAGGCTCATTTTTGATGATCCTAAACGAACGATATATCTGTTCGGCCAGTATCACTCTCATCAGTCCGTGTGGGAAAGTCATCTTAGAGAAGCTAAGCAAAAGATCCGCTCTCTTTTTGATCTCATCCGACAATCCCAGGCTTCCGCCTATCACAAAACAGATATGAGAAACGCCCTTTATACTGAGATCATTTATCATATCAGCCATCTCTTCGGACGTATAAGACTTTCCCTCAACGGCCGTAGCTATGATGTAAGCGCCGGAGGGCATCTTGCCAAGCAGTCTTTCGCCTTCTGTCCTTAAGATATCCTCGCATACCGAAGCTGAGGCTCCATCCGGAGTAGGCTCATCCTTTACCTCGATGATCTTTGTCTTACAATACTTAGAGAGACGCTTGACATACTCTGCAAGCGCCTCTCTGTAAAAAGATTCTTTATTCTTACCTACACACAATACGGTAATGTTCATCATTTGCTCAAATACTCATCAATACCTGCCGCTGCAGACTTGCCGGCACCCATCGCCAGGATAACAGTTGCTGCACCCGTTACGGCATCGCCTCCGGCATATACACCGTCTTTTGAAGTAGCACCGGTGTCTTCTGCTGCTATGATACATCCTTTCTTATTAACATCAAGACCGGCCGTAGTCGAAGATATCAACGGATTAGGACTTGTTCCGAGCGACATGATGACTGTATCAACGTCGATCACAAATTCACTTCCCGCTACCTCAACCGGACGTCTTCTTCCTGATTCATCAGGCTCGCCGAGCTCCATTCTGATACATTTGATGCCGTTTACCCAGCCGTTTTCATCAGTGAGTATCTCAACGGGATTGGTCAGAAGATCGAATACCACGCCTTCTTCCTTGGCATGATGTACTTCTTCTATTCTCGCAGGAAGTTCTTCTTCGGAACGTCTGTATACTATGTGCACTTCGCTGCCAAGTCTCAATGCGGTCCTTGCCGCATCCATCGCAACGTTACCGCCACCGACTACCGCAACCTTACGTCCGATCTTGATGGGAGTAGGACTCTTCGGATCATAAGCTTTCATGAGGTTACTTCTGGTCAGGTATTCATTTGCAGAGAATACTCCGCTTGCCGTCTCGCCCGGAATGCCCATAAACTTGGGAAGCCCTGCGCCGGAACCGATGAATATAGCATCAAAGCCCTCTTCTTCTATGAGTTCATCAATGGTTACCGACTTGCCTATGATAACATTGGTCTCGATCTTGACGCCTAATGCCTTAACATTCTCTATCTCATGCTTAACTACCTTGTCTTTAGGTAACCTGAATTCCGGAATACCGTATACGAGCACTCCGCCCGCTTCATGAAGGGCCTCAAATATCGTAACGTCATATCCCATTCTGGCAAGATCGCCTGCACAGGTAAGACCTGCAGGACCCGAACCGATCACAGCAACCTTCTTACCCTTCTTAGCTGCATCGGATACCGGTTTGATACCGTTCTCGGCAGCCCAATCGGCAACAAATCTCTCCAGTTTACCTATAGATATCGGATCGCCTTTGATACCGCGGATACACTTGCCTTCGCACTGTGTCTCCTGAGGGCAGACTCTTCCGCATACGGCAGGAAGTGCACTCGACTCGGCTATTATCTCATATGCTTTCTTAAAATCCCCGTTCTTGACCTGTTCAATGAACCCCGGGATGTTGATGGCTACGGGACAGCCCTTTATGCACTGTGCATTCTTACAGTTAATGCAGCGTGTTGCCTCACATTTGGCTTCTTCTTCATTATATCCCAGACAAACCTCTTCAAAATTCTTCGCTCTGACCTGGGGATCCTGCTCACGAACAGGAACTCTCTTAAGTACATCTGTTTCCATTTATCTTCCTCCTGTTCCTTAATCGCAATTACCACATCCGCCGTGATGTGTATCACCTTCCTGCAGAGCCAACATCTTACGGCCTTCCTCGTCCTTGTACATCTGGGAACGTTTCATGGCGCCGTCGAAATCAACAAGATGACCGTCAAACTCAGGTCCGTCAACACAGGCAAACTTAACTTCATCTCCAACGATGATACGGCATGCACCGCACATACCGGTTCCGTCGACCATTATGGGATTCATACTGACTATGGTCTTAAGTCCGAGTTCCCTGGTCAGTTTACATACGAACTTCATCATGATCATAGGTCCGATGGCGATGCAGACATCATAATGATTGCCCTCAGCCACAAGATCTTCTATGACCTTGGTCACCATACCGCTGCGTCCGTATGAACCGTCGTCGGTGGTTATGTACAGGTTACCCGCAACAGCCTTCATCTCATCTTCAAGTATAAGAATATCCTTGGTCTTGGCTCCTACGATGACATCGGCCTTGACTCCCTGCTCATTTAACCATTTGACCTGGGGATATACAGGCGCTGTTCCTACGCCTCCCGCAACGAATAATATCTTTTTGTTTCTGAGTTCTTCGACAGACTCCTCAGTAAGCTCCGATGCTCTTCCCAAAGGACCTACGACATCGTGGAAACTGTCACCGGTCTTAAGTCTGCTCATGACCTCAGTACTTGCTCCCACCGTCTGGAATACGATGGTTATCGTACCCTTATCTCTGTCGTAATCACATATCGTAAGAGCTATTCTCTCACTGTCCGGGCCCGTCCTTACTATAAGGAACTGTCCGGGCATACATTTACGTGCAACTCTGGGTGCTTCCACTATCATCTGGCAGATGTTGGAAGCTAGTTTTTTGGCTTCGATTATCTTGTACATTCCATCCTCCATATAATAAATATCCGTATAATGATAATATTAAACGTTCAAAAAATCAACAGATCAGAAGGGACTGATAGAATAAGTATCACCCGAACCTTTTCTGACTAAGAACACTTCCCCCGTGATACAGTCCACGCCGAAAATGTTACTTGTCATGGACTTGACTCCCGTTCCGAGGATATAGTACTCATTATAGCAATACAGGGATCTTCCTCCTATATACCGCATATCGCTGTACATATATATGAAATTTCCGGGATAGATCTCAGTAGCTCCGGTATTGTCCTTTATATATCCGATATCCGCCAGGTGCTGACTTAAATGCTCAAGCCCGATCTCGGGAGTAAAAGCCGTCACCACGCTGACCTTGTATTCTCTCTCTACAATGTCACTGGCAATGTTATTGCTGTTATAGGCCACACATTTAAGCCTCGTAACCCCGTCCGATACAGGTATCGGCTCGCCGTATATCCTGCTGTTTTGATCCGGCGTACTCTCATCAAGAGTGTAGTACACACGGCAGTCTTCGGGAACGGTTATCCTTATTAACTGCGGAGTATCATAATCACCCGATTCCAAGGATATCATGGGTTCGGAAGGCGCTTCTGCCAAAACATCATAGTCACATCTCTTGACCGAAGAACATACTCCGTATTCGTTCTTGAAAAAGGCCTGTATCACATGCTTGCCCTTCTTAAGATACAAAGGCTCAGTGTATACGGGACTGGATTCACTCGGAGTCGACCCGTCTTCGGTATAGTATATCGTACCCTTGGTCTCACTGGTAAGCGTGAGTATGACAGCTTCGTCAAAGCTTCCGCTTTCTTCGCTGAAGACGGGAGGATAGGCAAGATAGTCCACAAAAGCTTCTCTGATCTTGTCATTGCCGTAATGCTCAAGGAAATCGTCTATCTCATCATAAGAGCCGTTACTTTCATACAGCGCGATCACCTGCGAATAGGCAAGCGTAGAATTCGGATCGTAGATTATCATGTCTTTATAGCATTCCACAGCCATATCCTGATTGCCCATCGCAACATAACAATCGGCAAGTTTGACTCTGTAATTGATATTCTCCGGTTCGATATCAACAGCCTTCTCATAGTAACTTACAGCCTGTTTGAAATTGTTTGCATCAAACGCTTCGTCACCCTTTTTACACTGATATCTGTCGGAATTATCCCTGTAGATCATCACGCCTAAGAATACCAGAAGTCCCGTCAGCACAAGCCCCATCGCGATCGCATAGATCAATTTAAAGATCGGCGGGATCATAGCCTTATCATCACGATCATCGGATGAATAATCTCCGGGATCTGTCATAAGATCGCCTACCTGTGATGATTCTCCCCTGAAATTGGCGGCTTCACCACTCATATAGTCATCTTCATCCTCGGTTATCTCGGAAACGATACCCTGAATGGATTCTTCAATACTGATCTCAACCTCCGGAACAAATTCGGGCACGAATTTAACTTCTGTTCCGCATCTGGAACAGAAGATCGCATTTTCATCCAATTCGAATCCGCAGTTTTCACATTTCATAAGTCATGCCGTCCGTAGGTTATATCTGTAACATCCGGTCAGAAAAGCCCGGTAATGGCGCCGTTATCATCAACATCAATAGAATATGCCGCAGGTTTCTTGGGTAGTCCCGGCATAGTCATTATATCTCCGGTCAGAGCAACGATAAATCCCGCTCCGGCGGAAACATACATGTCTCTGACTCTTAAATCAAATCCTTCCGGTCTTCCCAGTGCAGCCGGATCATCCGAAAGCGAATACTGAGTCTTGGCCATACATATCGGAAGATCATTAAAACCGAGGCTTTCAAGTTTTTCCATGCTCTTTATCGCAGCGGGCGCGTAAGAAACGCTGCCTGCACCGTAGATCTTGGTCGCGATCGCATTTATCTTATCTTTGATGGAAAGATCCAGCGAATATACAGGAGCAAAATCAGCCTTTTTATTCTCTATTGTATCAACAACAGTTTTAGCAAGTTCGATGCCGCCGTCTCCGCCCTTTTCCCATACGTTGGAAAGAGCAAATTCAGCACCTTTTGCTTTACAAAAATCCCTGACAAATCCGATTTCTTCATCCGTATCGGTCACAAAAGCATTAAGTGCCACTACAACAGGAACACCGTATTTCATGAGATTCTCCATATGAGCCTCAAGGTTCACTATACCTCTCTTAAGCGCATCCATGTCAGGCTCGGAAGTTTTGTCCTTGGGAATACCGCCGTTATATTTAAGAGCTCTTATCGTAGCAACGAGCACTATGGCGTCCGGCTTAAGCCCGGCCTGTCTGCACTTGATATCAAGGAACTTCTCGGCACCGAGATCAGCACCGAATCCGGCTTCCGTTATACAGTAATCGGCAAGTTTAAGGGCCGTCTTGGTCGCAATGACGGAATTACATCCGTGTGCGATATTGGCAAAAGGTCCGCCGTGAACGATGGCCGGAGTATGCTCAAGAGTCTGAATGAGATTCGGTTTTATGGCATCTTTAAGCAATGCAGCCATGGCTCCGACAGCATTTAACATCCCCGCAGTGACAGGATCACCGTCCAGATCATAGGCTACTATTATCCTTGAGAGTCTGACCTTCAGGTCCTTTAAGTCTGATGCAAGACAGAGTATGGCCATTATCTCACTTGCAACCGTGATCACAAAATGGTCTTCTCTTACGAATCCGTCTGCCTTACTCCCCATACCGACAACAACATTGCGAAGTGCTCTGTCGTTCATATCAAGGCATCGTTTCCAGATTATCTGTCTGGTATCGATCCTAAGCTCATTACCCTGATGGATATGGTTATCTATTATCGCGGCCAAAAGATTATTTGCCGATGTTATCGCATGAAAATCTCCGGTAAAATGCAGATTGAGTTCGTCCATCGGAACGACCTGAGCCATCCCTCCGCCTGCAGCCCCTCCTTTGATGCCGAAGCAGGGACCTAAGGATGGTTCCCTAAGTGCGATCACGGCTTTTTTGCCGATCTTAGACATTGCCTGACCCAAGCCTACAGTCGTCGTCGTCTTGCCTTCTCCCGCAGGAGTCGGATTGATGGCAGTCACAAGGATGAGCTTACCGTCCGGCTTATCTTTGAGTTTATCTATGAACTCACTCGTAAGCTTGCATTTATATTTGCCGTACAGTTCAATATCATCTTGCCCTGCACCCAATCCGGCAGCTATGTTTACTATGGGTTCAAGAGTTGCTTCACGAGCTATCTCTATATCACTTTTCACACTATTCCTCCTTGACGAGCACTGTGTGCGAGTTCGCGAGGCGAATATAAGGTTGGTCTTACAACCGTATTCGCCGATGCGATAAAAGCGATTTGGGCTCGTCTCAAATCGCAGGTGTGAAAATATGATATCGATCATATTTTCACACTATTCCTCCTTGCATTAAATGTATTCTTCTACGTATTGCTCGAATTGTTCGGGGCTCATCATGATATCCCTTGGTTTTGTGCCGTTTTCTTCGCTGACTACACCTGCCTCGGCAAGCTGATCCATGATACGTGCCGCTCTGTTAAAACCGATCTTAAACTTTCTCTGCAGGCTGCCTATGGATGCCTTGTCCTGTGCTATTATAAATCTTCCGGCATCGGCAAAGAGATCATCTATATCATCTCCCCCGCCGGATTCGCCGGATCCTGCGCCGGATACCATATTGGTTATCTTATTCTCGATATCGGCAACATTTACACCGACATAATCCTGATCCTTAAGGAATTCAACAACCCTGCCGACCTCTGCATCGGATACGAAAGCTCCCTGTATACGTGCAGGTTTGGGATAACCCGAAGGGAAGAAAAGCATATCACCCTTACCGAGGAGTTTTTCCGCCCCGTTCATATCAAGTATCGTTCTTGAATCAACACCGCTCGATACTGCAAAAGCGATCCTGCTAGGCATATTTGCCTTGATAAGTCCCGTAATGACATCAACGGACGGTCTCTGAGTCGCGATTATCAGATGAATGCCGCAGGCACGTGCAAGCTGTGCTATTCTGCAGATGCTCTCCTCAACTTCCTTGGCAGCGACCATCATAAGGTCTGCAAGCTCATCCACGATTATCACTATCTGAGGAAGTCTGTGAAGTTCATTACCTTCTTCGTCGGTATTCTGTCCTTTGGCTATAAGGCCGTCTATCTTTTCGTTGTAACCCTTAAGATCTCGGACATTAAGATCCGCAAATCTCTTGTACCTCTCAGTCATCTCGGCCACTCCCCAGTTAAGCGCAGCAGCGGCTTTCTTGGGATCGGTAACGACAGGGACCATCAGATGAGGGATCCCGTTATAAACTGACAGTTCCACGACCTTGGGATCTATCATGATCATCTTAACTTCATCCGGATGAGCTTTATATAAGATACTCATGATGATAGTATTGATACAAACGGATTTACCGGAACCGGTGGCACCTGCGATAAGCGCATGTGGCATCTTGGCAATGTCGGATACTATCGTCTTACCGGCTATATCCTTACCAACCGCAAAAGCAATCTTTGAATCAAAGTCCTTAAATGCCTTGTCCTCAAGAAGCTCTCTTAATCCGACTCCCGTGCTGACCTTGTTGGGAACCTCTATACCTACGGCCGATTTGCCGGGTATCGGCGCTTCGATCCTTATGTCGGTGGCCGCAAGCGAAAGCTTGATATCATCCGCCAACGACACGATCTTATTCACACGCACTCCCACTTCGGGCTGGAGCTCGAATCTCGTCACACTCGGCCCCTGACTTATATCAGTGACCTTGGCTTTTACGCCGAATGTCTCAAGTGTAGTCTGAAGGGTCTTGGCGATATCTAAAAGTTCATCCCTGTTGCTGCCCTTCTTACCCGAAGACGGACTTCCGTTTAAAAGGCTTAAAGGAGGCATCTTATATGCCTTGGACGAAGATCTGGCCTTTGTGATCTTCTTCTTCATATCAAGATCCGAATTGGACAGAGTAGCCGAAGAAACCGGTTTATCATTACGAGGAGCAGGAGCTGTAAGTTTCTGCCCTATTACAGAAGGACCTTTAGCCTCGTTATCCTCGGACTTATCCTCTTCCGTGATCTCTACTCCGCCTCTTCCGAAAGAAATATCCGCCTGTTCATCATATGGCGAACGCGAGACCGCATAAGCCTTCTCTACGGTGACATCTTTATCATCGTCCCTGGGATAGAATATCTCATGGATCTCATCGCTCTCATGAGCGGCCTTGTTTATCGCAGATGAAGTGTCTCCGACTCTTGCATCTGTCATCACGCCTGATACCTTCTTATTGATGCGCGGAGTCTTATCTATCTTCGGAAGCTCCTCTCCGTTGATACGGGGTGCATTATCCTCGGCCTGCTTTGTTTCTTCGCCGTTATCACTCCCTATACCGAAACCGATACCGTTCTTTTTCCTGGCATATCTCGGAAGATCGTCATCGTATACTCCTTCTTCCTGTTCCTCAGCTCTGCGCCTTCTCTCGACAGCTGCCTGAGATAAGGCCGAAGCATTCCTGCCCGCTTCCTTTATCGCTCTCTTGCTTCCGTCACCCATGCTGCTTAATACATCACGCCCGAGAAAGACAGCTATAAGGATCAGTATTATCATTATGAGCAGTGCGACCGTTCCTGTCTTGGACAGATATTTGTTCATGGCAAAAGCGATCGAGCCGAATATTATCCCGCCGCCTGTACGCTCTGAAGAACTGTTCTCCCATATGGCTTTCGGAAGAAAATTTACGGGATCATTCAGGACCACACCGTTTAACAGCTCTATGAGTATGCTCGCCGCGATATATATACCGCATGAGCATATAACTCTTCTCAGTACCGGGGAACCCTCAGCTACACTGTACAGTGTAAAAACGAGTACGACTGCGAGTATCGGCAGTATATAGGCAGGCATACCGAACAGGCCGAACACGACCCTGCTTATATTGTCACCGACTGTACCAAACACTCCAATATTACTTAAGAATATTACAATGCTGATAATAAGAGTCGTTATAATGGAAACAAGCGGGCTTAATACCTGTTCATCCACAACAGCCGGCTGCCCGGTGCGCGGATTTCTGTTTCTGCTATTCGAAGAAGAGCCTCGTCCCTTATTGTTACGTGACTGTGAGGCTGATCTGCCGTTATTCCTTTTTCTACGGTTATTTGTATTACTCATGATCGTATTGTGCGTTTTCGTCAATATCCAGGTCGAATCTCATTTCCGATTCCGGGATATCATAATCATAATCTATGTCCTTGTGCTCATGCTTCTTAGGGCCGGGAAGAGGATTGATCAAAAGCTCTACCTCTCCGTCACCGGATGTATCTTCATCATCATTATCGATCGTCTCTGCAGTATCGCTCTCATTCAGATCCGATGCAGCGCTTTCTTGCAATGATGGCTCTGCGTTTTCATCCGTAACGTCTATTATGGCATTCTGTGCGTTTTCCTCTGCATCGAGCTTGGCCGCTACCTCGGGAGGTATCAGTCCGTCCGGATCGACAACCTTATATTCCTCAACGAGCATTCCGTCCTCAGACAGAACCACTTTAAGCTGTGAACCGTACGGATAAGGATCTTCATAATAATCTTCGGGGGTTTTCTTTACGCTTTCTGAAGCCTGTTTCTTAACTGTTGCAGATCCCGGCTGCGTAGAAGCATCCGCATTATCCGTGGGGTCATCTGTTGCCCCGTCTTCTTTCCTGCTCTTTATGCTCTTCTTGATCGCCCATATGATCAGGCCAAGGAACATGAACGCGATAGCTCCGGCAAGATACAGTATCCTGTCATCTCGCCATAAAAGAATATACATCGTATTGCAGTAAAGACTGTATTCGATCATTATCGCGGGATAAGCAGCTATTATAAGAGAGACAATGACAGCAAATGCTCTTCCGAATATCTTTCTTAATCCGGCAAAGATGAATATCAGGGCCAAAAGTTCAAGAAAAGCATCATAATAGATTATGACCTGATATACATTTCCGAACAGCTTGAACAGACAGGATAAGATAACAAGATACAGGCCGCTTACCGAGAAATAATCGGTATATATAAGACCGTTCTCTTTGATATATGCGACATCAAAATAATGATCCACAAGATCGGACACCTTGATCTCATACAATATATCGCTTAAATATATCATACGTATAAAGAGCTGAGTTCCGACAACGGCAAGAAAGCCCAAAACGGTCAGCACCGTAAAAAGCTTCTTTCTGTTTCTCTTTGGTCTTAATTCCTCGCCCGTTTCTTGTGAAACGAGTTTTACTTCAGTTTCCGCCAGATTATCAGACATTTATTTCCTCTTTTCGCTTATGAATCACTCCAGTTGGTATATACATCCTGGACGTCATCGTCTTCATCAAGAAGATCAAGTATACGCTGTATCTGCTTGACGGTTTCTTCATCCGTCACATCCACATAAGTCTGCGGGAGCATCGTTACTTCACCGGACAGAACATTGATCTTATTCTCAGAAAGTGCATCCAAAACAGGCTGAAGATCATCAGGGGCGGTCACTATCTCGAAGCTGTCGTCCTCTTCACTGAAATCCTCGGCTCCTGCATCGAGTGCTATCATCATCACATCATCGGCACTCATATCACATTCTTCTTTGTCTATTATTATCTGTCCCTTCTCATCGAACATGAAACTCACGCATCCCGGAGTTCCTATATTACCGCCGCCTTTTGAGAAGCAGTTGCGCACATTGGCTGCAGTCCTGTTCTTGTTATCCGTAAGGGTCTTGACGATGATGGCCGTTCCGCTGGGGCCGTAACCTTCATAGGTTATATGCTCATAATTGACGTTTCCGCCTTCACCGGCCGCCTTCTTGATACCTCTGTCGATCGTATCATTGGGCATATTATTGGCCTTGGCTTTCTGTATCACCTGAGCGAGTTTGAAGTTATTTGCGGGATCCGGGCCGCCTTCCTTTACGGCTACTGCGATCTCACGTCCGATCATGGTGAATATCTTGCCCTTGGCAGCATCGTTCTTCTCTTTCTTATGCTTAATGTTCGCAAATTTCGAATGTCCTGACATTTCTACGTTCTCTCCTTTTCCCGGATCTCCTCCCGATCCGCGTCTTCTTTTTGTGTTGCATCAGCATCCTGTTCCGCATTTTCGGTCGTCTTCTCGACCTTCGTGACCAGTACCTGCTGTATCATATTATGATCAACTTCAAGTACCTTGAAATTGTAATCACCGACAGTGATGTCAAATCTTTCTTTTTTGTCAGGGATCTTGTCCATCTTGGATATCAGAAATCCGTTGATCGTCTCAAAATCCTCCGTATCAAAACTTATCCCGAAGCGTTTCTCCAAGACTTCAAGCTCGGTCACTCCTTCGATGATATATTTATCTTCTCCGCGTTCGACTATATGATCATCATCTTCGTCATATTCATCGCTTAGGTTACCGACGATCTCTTCGAGGATATCTTCCATCGCAACTAATCCCGACGTCTGACCGTATTCATCAATGACTATGACCATCTGAAGACCGCCTGCCTGCATGTTCCTAAACAGTACGTCGACTTTGCGCGTCTCGGGTATAAATCGTGCTTCCCTGATGAGCCCTTCGATATCTCCCACGGTCTTACTCATATTCCCCTTGATGCGAGACAGCCTCATCGCATCCTTAAGATGGAGTATGCCGATTATCCTGTCCAGATCATCCATATAGACCGGAAATCTGCTGTTGCTCGTATCAAGCATATAGTCCAGAGCATCCTTTAGCTTAGACGACGCGTCGACAGCAATAATATTGCCTCTGTCGGTCATTATATCCTTGGCGGATTTGTCCCCGAATTCAAAGATATTGCCGATCATCTCGGCCTCATTGTCCTCAATGTAACCGCCTGCGGCACTCTCATTGACTATGGACATTATCTCCTGCTCTGCTGCATCCCCTGATGCAGCGCGCTTTTTCTTTATGAACTTGCATGCCAGCCATATCGCGATGATCGCAAGATCGTTGATCGCCAATGCTGTTATGATCATTATTGCTTCATTCATACCTTAAATCTCAGATCCCTATTCATACGCATGAAGAGGCGTATCTTCAAAAAAGTCTCTTGTATAAGCGACTTCACCGTTATATGTATATGCCCTCGGTACGCGCTTGCCTATGATGCAGGCAAGTTCATAGTTGAGCATTCCGGACTGATCGGCAATATCTTCGATCGTAATGGTCTCATTTCCCTCGGAGCCTATGAGAGTAACCTCATCGCCCTCTTTAACATCCGGTATATCTGTCACATCCACCATGAACTGATCCATGCAGATGCGTCCGATGATCGGAGCCTTGATGCCGTGTATGATCACATTACCCTTGCCCGAAAGTCTCCTGGGATAACCGTCGCCGTATCCCACCGGAACCGTCGCGATCTTAGTCGGAGCCTTTGTCACATATGTCCCTCCGTAACTCACTTCAGTACCCTCCGGGACTTCTTTTATAAAGGTTATATGTGACACCAGTGTCAGAAGCGGGCGCAGCGAAATGATCGATCTGTTGACTTCATCACTCGGCCACAATCCGTACAGTATAACACCTGCCCTCACATAATGGTGATAAGCCTCAGGCATCTCTATTATCGCTGCGGAATTGGCTATATGGACCATCTCAAAATCATAAGACAATTCGTGTTTTACGCGATCCACGAAATCGTCAAATCTCTTAAGCTGCTTATTCGCACTCGTCTTATCCGCCTCATCTGCCCTCGCAAAATGAGAGAATATTCCTTCGACCTTGATATGCTCATATGACAGAGCCTTCTTAACAAATTCTATCCCTTCATCATCTGCCGGGATACCTATCCTGCTCATCCCGGTATCGACCTTGATATGTACCTTGGCTATAAGCCCGAGTCTTGCAGCCGTGGCATCGATCTCACTTAACATGTCTTCTCTGAAGACCGTCAGTCTGACATCTCTGACTAACATCTCTTCATAACAACTCGGAAATGAATATCCGATGATTATGACCGGCTTACGTATCCCGCCTGTCTTAAGAGAAAGAGCCTCTTCGGCAGTAGCGACACCGTACCCCGCAACACAGTCATAGTTCTCAAGCTCCTTGGCAACAGGGAGCGCCCCGTGACCGTATCCGTCAGTCTTGATGACTCCGATGATGCGTACGTCATCCGGAAGTATCGCATCTATCTGTTCTATATTGTACCGGATATTATTCAGTTCTATCTTGGCACATACTCTGTCAAAATTAACGTTCATATGATATCGGCAGTCATCATTCTGCCGTTTCCTCAGCATTCTTTGCTTTTTCTTCTCTGGCTGCCGCTTCAGCAATGGCGGCTTCTTTGTCTGCAAGTTTCTTGGCGTCAGCTGCTTTCTTCTCGTCTTTGATGGCTTTGAGTTTGAGGATCTTCTCCATCGGATTGTATTTCATGTCCATCATGTCAGCCACGTCGGATCCGAACACATCGTGCATGTATGAATACATCACACCGTTCTGAATCTCCATTTCCTGCTTGCGGACCACATTCTTCTTAAGTTCGACTCTTATTCCTGCGATCCAGTCGGAGAGCTTGTCGATCTCCTTTTCATTCTGATGCATCACATCATATATGAGTCTGGCGGTGACATCCATGATATCTCTGTTTATCTCATCGATCTGCGAAGGAAGATCGCCCATATCCTCATCTATCTTGTTAAGCTTGTCATTGCACTCCTCAATGAGTCGCTTGTTCTCTTCAACCTTCTTAATATCTTCCGGATCATTACTGTCGCTTAAGGTCAGGATCTCATCCATCATCTTCTTTTTGAGTTTCTTGATGTCCTTGGAATCGGTCCCATATTTGCCCTGCTTGCGCAGAAGGTCATTGAGCGCATTCTCCTGTTTCTTGACATCTGCGGGTTTCTCTATCATGGTCCATATCTTATGCCATTTATTATCCAGTGTGACGACAGGTATGTTCCCTCGGGCTACCGCTCTTTTGAGTTTTTCATTATCATCAGCCATTTGCGATCTCCGTTTTACTGTATATCACTGTGTTAACATATAACTTAATTTCATCAGGCTGTCGCTTAAATGAACATTCTCCACCACGACTCCTTCAGGAACATTAAGATCGGTATGTGCAAAATTCCATATAGCCTTTATACCGCATCTCACCACTCTGTCCGCAACACTGACTGCTCCCGTCTTAGGTATCGCTATCACAACGATGTCTATGTTACGGCTTATGATGAAATCCTCCAGTTCATCCATCGGCATGACGGTAAGTTCACCGATCTTCTTGCCGATGAGTGACGGATCGTGATCGAATATCCCTTCGAAGATAAAGCCTCTGTTCTCGTAATTACTGTAGTTGGTAAGCGCACGTCCCAAGTTGCCCGCACCCACTATGATCAGATGATGCGCTTCATTAAGCCCGAGTATCTTACCGATCTCATCATACAGATATTCTACATTATAGCCGTATCCCTGTTGACCGAAACCGCCGAAATTATTGAAATCCTGTCTGATCTGGCTGGCCGTTACTTTCATGATGTCCGAAAGCTCACCGCTCGATATACGTTCCGTACCTTCATCCTTAAGGTCGCCCAGATATCTGTAATATCTCGGAAGCCTGCTTATTACGGCCTGGGAAATATTCTTTGTATCCATTCTTAAAGGTAACTCCTTTATCATCGCATACTGTTAATATTTTAACATAAAATGTGCAATACTACAAAGAAGTATTGCACAAAATGTTGTGTTTTATCCGTTTTTTTTATCAATATATGCCAAACCGCATATAAAGATCACAATCTGTCCGCAAGTTCAAGTATAAGTCGCTCTGATTTTTCCCAGCCAAGACATGCATCAGTGATGGATTTTCCGTATATCCCTTCTCCGATCTTCTGATTGCCGTCCTCAATATAGCTCTCTATCATGAGGCCCTTGACGATCTTGCGAAGTCCCTCGTTATACGATCTGCTGTTTAAGACCTCCATCGCGATACGCTGCTGTTCAAAAGGATTCTTACCTGAATTTGCATGATTGCAGTCTATGATGACAGCCGGATTGACAAGTCCGGCTTCTGAATAGAACTGTTCTAACAGCATAAGGTCCTCGTAGTGATAATTAGGCATTGCCTGATCGTGTTTATTCGCATAACCTCTTAATATCGCATGTGCAAGCGGATTGCCGTCAGAATGAACTTCCCATCCTCTGTATATAAATGTGTGGCCGTGTTGAGCCGCTTTGATCGCATTGATCATAACACTGTAACCGCCGCTTGTGGGATTCTTCATACCGACAGGTATATCCACACCGCTGGCAGTCAGTCTGTGCTGCTGATCCTCTACACTTCTGGCTCCTACCGCAACATAGGCCAGAACATCATCCAGATATCTGTGATTCTCCGGATACAGCATCTCATCCGCACAGGAGAATCCGGTCTCGGCCAGTGCTCTCATGTGCAGTTCCCTGATAGCGACGATTCCCTTGAACATATCGGGCTTCTCTTCAGGATTCGGCTGATGGAGCATTCCCTTGTAGCCCTCACCCGTTGTACGCGGTTTGTTGGTATATATTCTGGGTATGATAAATATCTTGTCCTTAACCTTATCGGCAACACCCTTAAGTCTCGTGATATAGTCTATGACACTGTCTTCCCTGTCTGCCGAACAAGGCCCGATGATCAGTAAGAACCTGTCATCTTCACCCGTAAATATCTTTCTTATCTCTTCCGCTCTTTTTTTTACAACATCCGACATCTCGGGTGTGAGCGGATACATTTCCTTTACTTCTTTGGGTATCGCAAGCTTACGCTCGAATAACATTCCCATAACTTCCTCCGAACCGCCCTTACGGGCCAAATCAAACTTTTTTCTTGGGTTTATCAAACAGCGCTCTTCTTTGTGTGGAGATGCGCATCTTCTCTTTCATTCCTTCGGTATCTTCCATGGCGAGTTCATCTCTTAACGACTTAAACTCCTCTAAGAATCTGTCCATTTCATTTAAGAGGCTGCCTTTGTTAAGGAGAAACAGCTCACTCCACATATTCTCGTTGATCCTGGCTATCCTTGTAAGATCCCTGAAAGAATCCCCGACATAATCCACGAGATTCTCATTATCCGAGCAGTTCATGAGCGTGATCGCGATACAGTGAGTCAACTGTGAAACAAACCCGATCATCTCATCGTGTTCTTCGGGACTTAGCTGCGAGATCCTGCCAAACTGCAAAAGCAGAGCGATCTCTCTGCATATCTCTATAGCCTCGGCAGTATTCCTGTCGGTAGGTACGATGATATAATTGGCGCCGTAGAATATGGTCTCATCGGCGTTTTCCACACCGTATACTTCCTTACCGGCCATCGGATGAGCCGCAATAAATTCCACATCATCGCGAAGCATTTCCTGAATGTCATATACGACACAGCTCTTGACACCCGTCACATCGGTTATTATGGCGCCGGACTTAAAAAACTGCTGGTACTTGCTTATCCACTCTTTAAACACGTGGGGGTACAGGGCGAACACAACTATATCGGCTTTGCCTATCATTTCCGGATCGATGTCTGCGCTTCCCTCATCGATGATATCATGCTTAACGGCATAATCAATAGTCTCGCTGCGTCTTGCAAGAGCAGACACATTAAATCCGAGCTTTTTAAGGCCCTTGGCGTAGCTGCCTCCTATAAGTCCCAATCCCACTATCAGGATATTACAATCTCTGTTGACTAACATACTATATCAGCACCTGCCTTTTTAAGTGTTTCATAAAATGACGGAAAGCTCTTATTCACTGCCTCAGCTCCGTCTATCTCGCCACCGTATACCGAACACAGAACAGCCATCGACATCGCGATCCTGTGATCGTTATGACTGTCTATCACAGCATTCGGCGCATGGAGCCCGTCATCGGATATGACATAAATGTCATTTCCTTCCACAGTCACAGTCGCTCCCATTTTTTCAAGCTCCTGCTTCATCGCATTGCCCCTGTCGGATTCCTTGATCGAGAGTCTGGAAGTCCCCGTAAGCCTTCCGCCGCCCTTCATGGCAAGATAGGCCATTAGGATCGGTCCGAGATCGGGGCAATCTGATATATCTACCGTCTTATCACCGTTATCTATCTTCTCCATCATGTTAAGGAATTCCTTATCACCCTGAACGCTCTCTTCTCGCAGGCCTGTAAGGATAACATTCCTGCCCCTGTCACGCTGTAATACCGCCAGAGTATATAAGATCGCGCCGTTTGACCAGTCACCCTCGATATTCATATTCACGGGTTTTAAGACCTGACCTCCGGGGATAAAGATCGTATTGTCATTCTCCCACTGTAGCTCAACGCCGAATTGCCTTAACACATCTATCGTGATATCTATATAGGGTCTGCTCTCAACCGGAGGGATTATATGGATACGGCTGCTTCCGGGCACAGAAGGAAGTGTTAACAGAAGGCCCGTTATGAACTGACTGCTGACATTGCCCGCTATCCTGTAATCTCCTGCCTGCAGGTGTCCCGAAACATCCACACAGTCAGGATTGTGCGTGAAATTAACGAATGTATACTTAAAGAGTTCATCATATACGTCAAGTGGTCTTGAAAGGAGCCGCCCTGCCCCTTCAAATCTTACTATCTGATTGTCCTTAAGCATCTGCCTGTAGAATAAAAGTGTGCATACGGGGATCATGAAGCGAAGAGTACTTCCGCTCTCGTTGCAGTTAAGCCTTATGATCTCACTGTTTAAAAGCCCGTCTTCTTCATCCGTTATATCGTCCTTATCATGCAGCCCTCGAATGCCTGTGACTTTCGCGCGGAATAATTCATAGGGTGCATCATCCTGTTCCTGTGCAGTAAGTTCGATCGTTGCTCCGAGTGCCTTAAGGCAGTTGATCGTCGCTTTGATATCCTCGGACAGTTCAAGTCCCGATATACTGCTTTCACCGTCTGCTATTGCCGCACATATGAGCATCCTGTGCGCAATGCTCTTAGACGGCGGCGCCTGTATCAATACAGGCTCTGTATCATTTAACTGTGTAGGGATTATCTTTACTTTCATTTACTCAGTTCTTTCTCATGTATCATGTCTGCCTCAACGCGCACATTCGGATCCCTTTTACGATAAAATACGATCCTTTAAATAATCTATCGCCTCTATATATCCTTTGAATCCATGTCCCTTGATCGTATGGATACAGGCGGGTCTTATAAAGTTGACCTTTCTGAATTCTTCCCTACTGTCAGGATCTGTCACATGAACTTCTATGGCAGGTATACTCACGGCTTTGAGTGCGTCCATTATGGCAAGAGACGTATGTGTATACGCTCCGGCGTTAATGACTATACCGTCACATTTACCGTATGCCGCCTGGATCTTATCGACAAGATCGCCTTCGTGATTTGACTGATAGATCTCTATATTTGCACCGATCTTTGATGCATGCTTTCTTATCATATTCACAAGATCATCATATGTATCCGTACCGTAGAGTTCCGGTTCCCTTATGCCTATCATATTGATATTGCATCCGTTTATCACTAGAAGATTCATATTATTCACCTATGTCCTGCAGCTTATGCAGGCAGATCATCTTACCCGACTGCATTCGCCATATATTGTTCATATCTGCCTTCAGTCTCATCCGTATCGGTGACACGTATGTCACATACAGATCTGTATATATCATAGCGTTCTTCATAACGCTTCTTTATCATTTCCCTGTCGCTTGCAAGCGGTCTGTCTGCAGTAGGAAGCAGATCGTTTAGCGGTCTGTCAAGGAATATGAGCAAGCCGTTTGATCTTAACGCATCAACATTTTTGTTTCTAAGTATCGCACCGCCGCCGGTCGCGATGACTCGTCCTCCCTTTGATGAGGCTAAGGCTATCGCTTCGCTCTCTAAGTCGCGAAAATACTCCTCTCCGTCAGATGCGAATATATCGGTTATCTGTCTTCCTTCGTTATTTACGATCATCTCATCCGTGTCGATGAACTCTTTGCCGTATTTATCAGCAAGCCTTCTTCCGACTGTTGTCTTGCCGCAGCCCGGCATACCGATAAGCACGATATTCTGCTTGTTTGCACGGATCTTAGCATATACGTTTTCTACTATCTTTTCTATTGACTCATCAGACCTTGCCGATAAGACAGACTTACTGTCTCCGTCATATATTCCGGTAAAGCCGGTTACATTTTCCTTATCCGACAGGGGAATATCCATAAACAGGCAGTATGCATAAACAGCCTGTGTAACGAGCATCCTCAGTCCGCCGGCACATTTGATGTTTCTTTTTTCGGCACGCCTTATGAACGCGGTTTTGAGCGGATTGTATATAACATCTATGACGCCTGTCAGTCTGTCAAATCTGTCAGGATCTATAGCCGTCTTACCGTCATTAGGATACATCCCTACAGGAGTCGTGTTGATGATGACATCTGCGTCAGTATGCTTAAGATATACTTCGTCGTAATCGGTATAGATCGCCAAATCCGGCAAATGATCCCCGGCAATTCCCTTATCACCTGTATTTATTAAACCATTGCCCGATCCGGTCGCCTTTGCGTTCTTATGGCTTCTGCTCACAACTATGATCTTACCGGCGCCTAAGTCCTTACATACATATCTTGCTGTCTTGGATGTGCCGCCGGTACCTAATATCAGTACCTTTTTGCCCTTAAGGTCGATACCCGCATGAAGGATCAGATCTTTAAGCCCATAGAAATCCGTATTGTATCCGAAAAGCTTACCGTCTCTGCCTACTATCGTATTGACCGCGCCGATCTCCTTTGCCGCATCATCAATATGATCAAGATAAGGGATCACGGTCTCCTTATAAGGGATAGTGACATTTATCCCTTTGAAATCCTTCTTTAGCATAAATCCGTCTACTTCAGAAGGCTTCAGTTCTTTTATCTCGTATTCATATTCATTAGAGGTGAATCTGCCTATCTCTCCATGTATCTCTGCTGAGAAACTGTGCGGCAGATGTTCACCTATCAGTCCGTAGTTCATAAATTATCTCAGATGATCGGTACCGAAATGAGTGACAAGGATATCCGCTACGGTCAGAGCCGTCATCGCGGTCACGACTATCGCTGCCCTGTGTATTATCGCAGGGTCATGCCGGCCTTGGATCTTAAGCTTTGAATTCTCTCCTTTAGAAAGGTCAACTGTATCCTGTTCTTTGTATATCGAAGGTGTGGGTTTGATCACTGTCGAGAATTCTATCGGCATTCCGTTGGTTATACCGCCGTTGATACCGCCGTTATTATTTGTGGACGTTACAACGTTATTCCCGCTCATCCTAAGCGGATCGTTCGCCTCACTGCCCTTCATATCCGCAAATCCGAATCCCGCACCGAAGTCAATGCCTTTTACCGCAGGGATCGAGAAAATGGCATGAGATATCATACTCTCAACCGTATCAAACCATGGTTCTCCCACTCCACCGGGGCAGCCTGTGACTGCAGTCTTTAATATGCCGCCGACACTGTCACCTTCCGATGCCGCAGTTTCTATATGCTTCCTCATCTTATCTTCGATCTCATCATCAAGCACGGGAAACTCTCTGTCAAAGATACTCTCTATATCCGTAATATAATCGGCAAAATCCCGGTCCTTAATACCGCCAAGTGAAGAAATATGAGTTCCTATATATATTCCCTTTGCATTCAGAGCCTGCAGAGCTATAGCACCGGCGACTACTACGGGGGCTGTTATGCGTCCGCTGAAATGCCCGCCACCTCTGTGATCCTGAAAACCGTGGTATTTAAGGCCGGCAGTATAATCAGCATGACCGGGACGCGGTATCTTCTTAAGATCGGCATAATCACCCGATCTCGTATTCTCATTCTCGATCATGATACATATCGGAGTACCGGTAGTGATGTCATTAAAAACTCCGCTGACTATGCGGTATCTGTCACCTTCATGTCTTGAAGTCGATATCTTCCCCTTGGGCTTACGAAGTTCCGTCATCCTGTCTATGAATTCATAGTCAAGCTTAACCCCCGGCGCCATACCGTCTAACACGCAGCCGATCGCTTCGCCGTGACTCTCTCCGAATAATGTGATTGTGATATTATTTCCGAACGTGTTCTTCATACTGTTCTATCTTAGCCCAAAACAGGGCATTTGTCAAAGAAAATTTTAACGCTTTTAAGCGCTAAAGCGCGCTGCTGATCCGCTCCCATTCATCCATAGTCTCAAGTAGGCTCTCCTCTGTTTCATCCTTCTCTTTTTGAAGCTTGATGAGCAGTTCCGTATCGGTACCGTTTTTCGGATCGTTAATCTGTCTGTCGATATCCGACAGTTTATCTTCAAGGCTTGCTATCTTTATCTCCAGTTCATCTATCAGTTTCTGTTTCTTTCTAAGCTCAGCGGCTGCGGCCTTTTGTGCCTTATAATCTTCGGCTCCTGAGTTATTGCTTAAATAACCGTTATCCGAAGGATAGTTACCCGCCGATCCGGATCTATCGTTTATATGTCCGTTTCCGGACATACGGGTTCTGATGCTCTCTGACGCCGCATGATCATCGCGCGTTGCATTTACCCCAGTAGCAAGCGATTTTTCCAGATAATAGTCATAGTCTCCTAAATACTCGGTGAATCTGCAGTTTTTAAGTTCAAGTATCCTCTCCGCCGTCCTGTTTATGAAATACCTGTCATGGCTAACATAGAGAACAGTTCCCGTGTAATTATTTATCGCACTCTCAAGTATCTCTTTGGAAGTCATGTCAAGATGGTTGGTCGGCTCATCCAAAATGAGCAGATTGGCTTCCGAAAGCATGAGTTTAGCAAGGGAAACTCTGCCCTTCTCACCTCCCGACAAAGAGCCTATTTTCTTATATACGTCATCTCCGGTAAAAAGAAACGCCGCCAAAGTATTCCTTATCTCCGTCTCTTTAAGCGTCGGATATGCATCCGATATCTCATCAAATATCGTCTTGTCATCATCGAGCACATGGTGTTCCTGATCATAATATCCGACCGTCACGTTGGCTCCCATTATCACATTACCGCTGTCGGGCAACACATTCCCCGTTATTATCTTAAGAAGTGTCGTTTTGCCCGTACCGTTATCTCCGATCACCGCTACGTGTTCGCCCCGTCTTAAGAGGATGTCGGTGTTACTGAACAGCAAGTCGTCATATTTTTTTGCAAGACCCTCTGTCTTAAGGACATCCTTACCGCTCTCCGTGCGCGGCGAGAGCACGATCTGCATCCTGTCATTAAGCTCAGTCGGCTTATCAAGGACATCGATCTTATCAAGCATCTTCTGTCTGGAATCTGCACGTTTGACGGATTTCTCCCTGTTGAACGATCTAAGCTTATCGATGACGGCCTGTTGATGCGCGATATCACGCTGCTGGTTCATATAGGCATTTAAAGCCGCTATGCGCTTAACTTCCTTCTGCACCGAGAAGTCGCTGTAATTGCCGTTATATACAGTTGCTTTACCGTTCTCTATCTCGATCACCTTATCCACGATCCTGTCAAGGAAATAGCGATCGTGAGATACGATGAGTACCGTACCTTTATATGATCTAAGGTATCCTTCAAGCCATTCGATCGAGCCGATATCAAGGTGGTTGGTCGGCTCATCAAGGATGATCAGATCGGGCGAACCGACAAGGAGCTTGGCAAGTGCAACCCTGGTTTTCTGGCCGCCGGAGAGAACGGACACTTTTGTATCAACATCACCCTCGGTAAATCCCAGTCCCTTGAGAGTTCCGCTTACCTCACTGTCGATCATACTTCCGCCGAGGCGCTCGAATTCATCATTAAGTCTGTGATACTTATCAAGAGTCTTTGTCAGTTCGTCGCCGTCAAGATCACCAAGACTCTCTTCCATGGTGCGTAACGTCTCCTGCATATCAAGCAACGGCTTCTTAACAGCCAGGACTTCTTCGTAAACGGTATTATCAGAGTCGATAACCGCATTCTGCGGAAGATATCCTACGGTCTTGTCCTTTGCTATCGTTACGACTCCGTCGTCCGCACTGACTCCGTAGGATGCGAAATTGGCCGCAAACGAAGCATCTCCCGATACACGGATCAGCTTATCCACGATGATATTGATAAGCGTTGTCTTGCCGCATCCGTTGATGCCGATCAGCGCACACTTATCATGTTCATTAAGATGGAAGCTCACATCCCTAAGTATGTGCTCGTCATTATATGATTTATTGATGTTATTTACTGATAATAGTTGCATAGCTTATATTTTTGCGATTTGTTGCTTACATTTTTGCGATTTG
>CAMNDJ010000003.1 GCA_946535225.1 uncultured Lachnospiraceae bacterium | reverse complement strand
TTTTGGCCATTACTTCCGTAATTCCGACGCTCTTTTCCTGCTCGAAGCTGCAAAAAATTACGGAACTATACGCCAAAACAAGCGTTAGTTCCGTAAATCCAAATACATCTATATACCAAAGGTCACAAACAACACAGCTCAACACATGCCGCAACGCCATCCTCGCCAGACCGACACACATGCCGCGACGCAACATACGCCATACCGGCCACACGTGTTACGACGCTACGTACATCACATCGCCTTATAGAACCTTGCCGAATAGCCGTCCATATGAAGCGGCCCCGTAACAGCCAGCTCCTCGCCTGTCTCTAAGTCCTTAAGCCTGCCGCATCCTATGTCAAACCCTGCATCAAAACCGCTCTCGTCCGCATTGATAGCAACTAATATCCGCTCTCCGTCACAGGCCCTCTCCATCACACATTGTCTGTTAGTAAGGAAGGCACTCTTAAATCCTCCGTACTGAAGAGCCTTCTCAGAAGATCTTATCGCGGATATCCTGCCGATATACTCTGACAGTTCATTATCCACAGGCTCATCGAAGCAGGGACGAAGCCCCGGATCACCGTCCTTCTTATCTCCCTTAACTCCCCATTCACTTCCGTAATATATGCACGGGATTCCGGGCATAGCCATGAGCATCGCATAGATGAGTGGCAGATGCTTCTCATTATTAAGAGCCGAAGCTATCCTCGATACATCATGATTGTCCACAAAAGACATCAGCCACTTACCCGTGTACAGACACCAGGGTTCAGTACCGAACTGACGCTGAAGACTGTGATTGATCTCAAACATGTTCATGGAATTAAAGCTTGAGAACATTCCCTTGTAGCATTCGTAATTAGTCGCCGAATCCAGCATGTCGGGCTGAATGAGCTGGTTGTAATCACCGTGGATCATCTCACCGACTAAGAAGAATTCATCTTTAAGAGAATTGCAGTGCCCGCGAAGCCTCCTCATGAAATCCCTGTCCACCATATAAGCGACATCAAGCCTTATCCCGTCTATATCGAAATACTCTATCCAGTATTTCACGCTCTCAAGGAGATACTGTATGACTTCTTCGTTACGTAAGTTAAGCTTCACCAGATCGTAATTTCCTTCCCAGCCCTCATACCACAGGCCGTCATTATAGCATGAATTCCCGTCGAAGCTTATATTGAACCAGTCCTTGTAATGGCTGTCCCACTTATGCTCCAGCACATCCTTAAAAGCAAAAAATCCTCGTCCCACATGGTTAAACACACCGTCAAGCACAACTCTTATCCCCGCATCATGAAGTGCCGATACGAGTTCCTTAAAATCCTCATTGGTGCCGATACGCTTATCGATCAGGCGATAATCCCTGGTATTGTATCCATGCGTGTCCGACTCGAATATCGGGCAGAAATAGATGGCTCCTATACCAAGCCTGTTAAGATGAGGGATCCAATCCTTTACTTTAAGAATACTCTGCGCAAGCTTCCCGTCATTCTCAAAAGGCGCGCCGCAGAATCCCAATGGATATATCTGATAAAAAACCGTCTCATTAGCCCACATATATGTCCTCCTTGATCGTCAGACAGATCTTCGCATGCTCTTAACTCTGTCCCGTGATCTGCCTTATCTATTATATTATCACACCATTACGATCCCCGCTATCAGATAACATGCCGCAGCTATCGCAGTGATGATGATGCTGTAAGATATCCTTATCCTGCGTGCCGCATCGGGTGATATCCCCACTGCATGCGCTATGTTCACGGCCTCTGCCGTAAATGCACAATTCTTCTCTCCAGCAATGCCCGCGCCTGCGATCGCACCGGCAAGGAGTGCCGGGTTTATCCCAAGATGTATCGCGAGATTGAGTGCTATCGGAAACATTATGGCATACATGGACCACGATGAACCCATAGCTACGGTCAGCAGCATAGACAACAGGAAGATGACAACAGGCAGAAGAACAACAGCAGATCTGAACACGCCCGATACCAGACCGGCAAGATACTGATGCAGCCCGAGCACGTCTAACATTGAGGAGAGATTGATTGTCAGAAGATACAGGACTATCGGAAGAGTGCTGTCAGATATCCCGTCTATCAGACATTCCATGAACCTCTCCGGCGTCATGACCTTCTCTACCGAATAGAGGATGAACATAAAAGCGAGTGCGACTAAGAGCCCCACGGCACTGTCAGTCATCAGACTCCCCTCGAACATACTTCGCACTGCTACGGAACTGACCGCCATCACTATGATGGGCAGGATGACATTGGTCTTGCGCCCCCAGACCTCCGTATCATGAACGCTTAAGTATCTCTCCGACCCCTTGGGCCAGAGCGCACCCGTATCATCAAACCTCTTCTGCGCTTCCTTAAGTTCCTTAACAGCCGGCAGATGCCCCAGTGCGAATATGACCATCGCAACAAGCGTGATGATCGAGAAGAAATTATACGGTATGGAACGGACGAACAGCCCTGTCGCATTCTCTCCGGCGGTGGCTGCGATCGTACCCGTTACAAATATCCCCCATAACGATATGGGCAAAAACGAACTCATCACAGTCGGTAGCATGCTGTAGAATAGTGCGAGCTTCTCACGGACTATCCCGGTCTTCTTGGCCGGATTATATGAAGAATAGGATGCGGTCAGCATGTTGAGTCCGTCATCTATGGAAGTAAGTGCCATGATGCCTAAGGATGTCATGAACACTCCACGCTCGGTCTTCGAATACCTGGCCGCGGATTTCTCAAATGCAGTAACTCCGCCGCCTGCGACAATGATATTGACCATACCGCCCATGAGCGCCATGACAAGCACCGTGAACACATTGTCTCTCTGCCCCATGGTATCCATTACAGAATCCGCAAATCCCGCGAACACTCCCGTTCTGTATACCAGGATCGCAGCCATGATCCCCGATACTATCAGAGACTCGACAGTACGCTTGGTGATAAGGACATATATGAGCATAAGAGCAAGCGGTATGATAAAAAGCGGTGCCGATGAACCGGCAGGCACAAGAAACATCGCCGCAAGGTACAGTACCGCCAGACTGCCGTACTGCAGTATCATCTCTTTTACCGACATCGGTGTGAGATTCGCCGGATATGATAGCACTCCTCTTCTCGCATGCGAAAGCGCGACAACCTGCGAATGCTTGCCCGAGACCTGCGCATACACCCTCTTCATGAACTCACCGTATATCTGCGGATGGGAGCTTAGAAAAGACAGAAGAGCCTCACTCTCCATCTTATATACCACTGTCCGACCTATGGAACGAACCGTCGAAAGGCGCTGCTGACCTGAGAGCACCGCATATTCGCCGAAATACTGCCCGACATGCAGGACGTTGAGCTGCTTATCATCACCGTCAAGCACCTGCACGGCTCCCGACTCAATGAAATACATTCCGTCAGGCTCGCCGCCGATCACACAGATGTCGCTGTTATTGGAATAAACCTGCTTCTTAAGTCCGGCTTTGAGCCCGGCAATATCCGCGGTATCCTTCTTGATATCCATTCCGAAGAAGTTCGCTATGTATTTGTCACTTATATGTTCGCTCATTTATGTTTATACCCCCCGCATTATCCCAGAACTCCAACAGCGCCGATGATGCGCTGTCTTTGGTGATACGCCTTATGCTTCGCCACTCTCGCGGATAGAGTTCCCTGTATGAATTATAGGCAAAACGGTGATCCAAAAGGACCACGATGCCCCTGTCCTCGTGTGTACGTATGACGCGGCCTGCTGCCTGTAATACCTTATTAAACCCCGGGATCACATAGGCATACCTCATCCCACTGCCTGCACCGTCCCGCTCATCAAAGTACTCCTTGATCAGCTCATTCTCCTCACAGACCATTGGGATCCCTGTGCCGACGATGATCGAGCCTATGAGGCTCTCACCCTGTAAGTCTATTCCCTCTGAAAAAATACCGCCCAACACGCAAAAGCCTATCAGGGTCTTCTCCGTTTCGGCCGAACTGTCGGGACCCGTTACCGCTTCAAAGCTGCCTGCAGATTCTGCGAATGCACCTAAGAAGTCCTCCCTTTCTTCCTCCGTCATATGACTGTTTTGAACCAGAAGAGTCTGTGTATCCGATATCATGATCTTCGATGCATCACCCATATCATCGGGCACTTCAGCAAAAGGATCAGACTCAGGGCCCACATATTTTATATCCTGATACAGGTTGACATAACTATCCAAAACCTGTTCCATAAATCCGTACGACGGGAAGAACACCATGTAATTGCCGGGTCTGGCGCTCACAGCCGCATTTATATGTCCCGCGATCCTCTCATACTGCCCCGGACCTCTCTCGGTATATTTGGTCGTCACATCATCCGCCAGATACATCCCCCTCTTGTCGGGATCAAACGATGACTCGGCATACACCTCATAATCCTCCGGATCGCCGCCAAGCAGGCTCTTATAATACTGTATAGGGAGCAGAGTTGCCGAGAAGAGTATCGAGGACACTCCCCTCTTCATGCATTCCCGCAGATTGTCCGAAGGATCCACGCAATATAGCCTCACATAGAAATCATTCTCATCATCCATGTATCCGTACGTTAAGTACTTGTCATTCATAAGTTCGTATATATCAAGGAAATGCGACACAAGGAATGTGAGATCGAGTACCTCATCCCTTAGAGGAGACGGATCGTGATTCTCAAGGAAATGCAACAACCTCTCGTACAGACGCGACACGCTAAGTACGAAGTCCGATATGTCGTCTAAGATATGATACCTCTGTGTTCGCCCCGAGCGGGCAGGATATGATGGGCTGCCTGTAACTGAGTCGCTCGTGATTTTCCCGGGTTCGGCACACAGACGCTTAAGCGATAGCATGGCCTTATTTGCGGAAGTCAGGCGTTTGCCGAGGGTTTCATCATACACACGAACGGATTTCTTAAGGTTTAGGAAATCCTCCTTGCACAGGGTGGCGCTGTACATTGAGCGGCCGCGGTCTATGAGATTGTGGGCCTCGTCGATAAGGAAAATGGCATCAGCCTGCTTGCCCGTCGCAAAGAATCTCTTCAGATAGACGTGCGGATCGAAGAGGTAATTGTAATCACAGATCACCGCATCGGCAAAAAGGCTTATATCCAGTGCGAATTCAAAGGGGCAGACCCTGAATCTGCGGGCATATTCCTCGATAGTCTCGCGGCTGTAATCAACAGTCTCCGTAAGGATCGCATAGAGCGCCTCGTTGACCCTGTCAAAATGCCCCGAAGCGTACGGACAGGCCTCGGGATTACAGGTGCGCTCCTCCATGAAGCATATCTTATCCTTGGCCGTGAGCACTATGCTCTTAAGATGCAGACCGTTTGCGCGAAGCAGCTCTATCGTATCCCTGGCTACAGTCCTGGTGATCGTCTTGGCCGTCAGGTAGAATAATCGGCCGGCCTTCTCCTCGCCCATAGCCTTGATCGCGGGAAAAACGGTTGCGATCGTCTTACCGACACCCGTAGGGGCCTCAAGGAAGAGCTTGCGTCCGTGAGCGATCGTATGGTAGACGTGAGTCACGAGTTCTTTCTGACCCTTGCGGTATTCATAAGGGAATTTAAGGGTCTTGATCGAGGCGTTGCGCTCATTCTTCCATTCTAGCTCTAAGCGGACCCAGCGCTCATATCCGCGCATAAGTTCTAGGAACCATTCTTTCAGTTCATCAAATGTATACGTATAGTGGAAATACTTGATCTCTTCACTGTCCATGTTGATGTAGGTCATGCGCACGGTCATGACTTGCATCTCATTTTGAAGAGCATATATATAGGCATAACATTTGGCCTGCGCTAAATGGACATTTTCGGGCTTATCGAGCTTATCCAAATGCCGGTATGTTCCCTTGATCTCATCGATCGTCACGGGATCACCGTCTATTATGCCGTCGGCGCGCCCGTCTATCATAATGGCCACGCGGTCTTCTGAGTCGGCTATGTTGTCTTCTACATCTGCGGCAGGATCCGGAATGGCAGTCGTGCCTTCGGTTAACATAATGTCGCTCAAATAGACATAGTTAAGCGGCACCTCGGCGTGATATTCGCTGCCCTGTGCATTCTGGATCTTGCGGTGCAGCCTTCCTCCTTCGAGCATGGCTGTTGCAGGATCGTGAGCTCTTCTGTTGTCTATATCGCCCTCTCTTAACATGAATTCCACTAAAGAGCGGACCGGGACCTGTACTGCTTTCATATGGTTTATTCTATCACAGATCGTGACCGTACATCTGCAGATAATGTGAAGTTTTAACAGATATACGCCTTCTACTGTTCTGTGCCGCCTTATAGCCGGCATCTGAAGCCTTAGAGGCAAAAAACCGGGATGTTCCATTAACAGGTTCATCCCGGTCCTTCTTATCATATTCAATTGTCAACCCTCTAGTCTACGATGCGATCGCGAACTTGGCTATATACTTCTCGAATTCGGGATCATATCCGTTGATGCTGACTGTGAGCACTCTGCGAAGATCAAGTCCTAAAACGCCCAGGATCGACTTCGCATCCACTACATAACTGTTGTAGTAAATATCGATGTCAAATGCGCTTTTTGAAGCTGCAGCCACAAATTCCTTAACTTCTTCGGGTCTTAACATAATCTTATGAGTCATACTAAGCACCTCCTTTATGAATCCTTTTAGGAATTATATTGAGTTTAGCTTTTTTAGTAAATATTAGTTGTCACAATTATTCCCAAGATATTGTGCCGAATTTTGTCACATTTCACAACATAGAGGGGTTGACCGTCACAAAGCCGTGGTGATATTATACATAAGGTCAGAATAAGGCGTCAGAATCATATATCTGGTGCCTATTTTCTATTTATTTAGACTGTTACAGGAGGATTAATATGAGTTCGATCAATATACCCGAAGGTTACAGTTCTGCGCTTAACCTTCACGATACACAGGTCGGGATCAAGACGGTCAAGGACTTCTTCCAGAATCTTTTAGCTGAGCGCATGAACCTTTTACGTGTATCCGCACCGCTTTTTGTCACACCGGAGTCGGGACTTAACGACAACTTAAACGGTATCGAGCGTCCGGTCTCTTTCGGTATCAAGGAACAGGGTGAGGCAACTGCAGAGATAGTGCATTCCCTTGCCAAATGGAAGCGCTATGCACTCAAGAAATACGGTTTTTCGGTTGGTGAAGGCCTCTACACCGACATGAGTGCCATCAGGCGTGATGAGGATACCGACAATATCCATTCGATCTATGTGGATCAGTGGGACTGGGAAAAGATAATAGAGAAATCGGATCGCAACTTTGAGACCCTTAAGGAGACAGTCAGGACGATATATAAAGTCCTGCGTAAGACTGAAAAATACATGGCGATCGAGTATGACTATATCGAAGAGATACTCCCTCACGACATATTCTTCATAACCACACAGGAACTTGAGGATATGTATCCCGATAAGACTCCCAAGGAGAGAGAATATCTGATCACCAAGGAAAAAGGTGCGATCTGTCTTATGCAGATAGGCGATCTGCTCGCTTCGGGACAGAAGCATGACGGACGTGCTCCCGACTATGATGACTGGGCACTTAATGCAGATATCATCGTATATTATCCGGTACTTGATATCGCTTTGGAACTGTCGAGCATGGGTATCAGAGTTGATGAGGATTCACTCTTAAGTCAGCTTAAGAAGGCGGGCTGTGAAGAAAGAGCTTCCCTTCCTTTCCAGAAGGCGATACTGGATAAGGAGCTTCCTTATACGATAGGCGGAGGAATAGGTCAGTCACGTATATGTATGTTCTTCCTGCGTAAGGCTCATATCGGAGAAGTTCAGAGTTCACTCTGGCCGGATGATGTGATGGCCGAATGTGCCGCAAAGGGCGTTCAGCTATTATAGAAAAAGCTTACGGGTGTTCGGGCAGGGACTTATGTATAAGCCCGAATTGTCGAATAATTAATTCACGTTTTATTTTTCTTTGATCATCAAAATAATAAGAGATGTTGTAATGGCGCCGGTTATGATAACAGTAACGGGCGTCATTATTTTATTCATCAAGTCGGTAGACGACAGGATGTAGACCACTACATTGGCTGCGGCATGGAATAAAACGGGATACAGAAAGCCTCCGTACCTCTCATATGTCCATACTATGATAAGTCCCATCAGAGTTCCGTATAATGCCTGTACCATATTGAAGTGGTATGCGCCGAACAGCATCGATGACATCACCATGGCAAATATAACCTGCATCTCATTGCGTCGCATCCTGTTATATACAAGACCTCTGAATACGACTTCTTCGGCCAGAGGCGAGATGAGTCCGTACAGAACTATGCCCAGTGCGATCGGAAGAGCAAACTGTTTGTCTGCCACCTTTTCATAGGTCTCACTGCTTCCCGTAAACCCCGTTATTCCGAACAGCACATTAAGAGTCAGTGCCGAAGAAACACCCAGACAGACAGTCTTGAGATATCTTGCAAGATTTCCGTCATTCGATATGATCACCGGTTTTTCGCCGCGCAGAGCAGGTATCTGTGCCGCAGTGGCTATGAATATGACTGCTGCTCTTATCACGGCATTTATAACGGTTTTATTGGCCGATATAAATCTTGCGTATTCCTCACTGCTGTCCGCTATCCTGCCTAAGATTATCTGCGCAGTTTCAGTAAGAATCCCCACATACAATATGTATATGATGACCGGACTTATCGCAAAGAATGCTTTTTTAATCAGCTTATCCTCCGGCTTTGTCTCTTCTTTAAGCCTCGGGCTTAAGGGTTTTAGCCATTCCATATGATCTTTTTGTTTACTTTGGTCGTTCATACTTGACATCCTTATTCGACAGTAATATAACATACATAGTTAAATAAATGCTAGGGGAGCAGATAGCTGAGATTGGACGATATGTCCTGACCCTCATCACTTGATCCGGATCATACCGGCGTAAGGAAGCGCTTATCTTATATAAGAGTAGTCTATCCTCCCCAGAGAACAAACGGGAGGTTTTTTTATGTCTTCACTATTTATCTATTCAGCTGATGACGGTGCATATTCGATCACAAGCACCGGTATCATCCTGTTTATCGCACTTATCGCCGTTCTCGTGATACTGGCTGCTTTCCTTAAGCATTCCAAGTCATCGGAATCAGAACCCGCGCAGGCTAAGCCCGAAACCGGGAATCCTCTTTTTTCGACCAGACAGCTTGTATTCTGCGCAGTATCATTGGCGATCGCATTTGCACTTTCTTATGTCAAGATCGTTCATATGCCCTGGGGCGGATCTGTAACACTCTGCTCAATGCTGTTCGTAGCCCTCATAGGTTACCTGTATGGACCGGGCATCGGACTTACATGCGGACTTGCCTACGGAATACTGCAGTTCATACAGGGTGGCGGCGGATATATCCTTTCACCTTTACAGGTCGGATTGGATTATGTTCTGGCTTTCATGGCCCTTGGCCTCTCAGGCTTTTTCTCTAACAGAAAAAACGGACTTCTCATAGGATATATAGTTGCAATACTCGGAAGAGGGATCCTGCACTCCATCGGCGGATATATCTACTGGATGGATTATATGCCTGACAATTTCCCTGCAAATCTGGCTGCCATCTATCCCATATGCTACAACTTCTCATATATCCTTCTCGAGGGTATAATAACTGTTGTTATAATCTCACTTCCGCCTGTCAAAAAAGCTCTTGCACATATCAGGCAAATGGCTCTTGATTAAGTTAGATCTGACAACTGACAGGCTCATTTAAGGCAAATGAGTATAATATGCGCTCTGTCACATCCGATCCTGTGATGCGGCGGAGCGCTTCTTCATAGTAATCCATCTGCGTCTTATATCTCAATACCAGTTCTTCTCCTGTCTTAACCGAATCCGTCTTATAATCCAGCAACACTATATGGTCATCCTCAATGAAGAACACATCGATTATTCCCTGTATAAGAACCGTCTCCTCAGAAGGAAAACGACTGTTTAATCTGTCTGCGTTTATACCGAGTACAAACGGTTTTTCCCTGTATAATCTGCCTTTCTTTGCCGCTGCTGACATCCTTGCACCTATGTCCGAGCGTACAAATCCGACAATCTTTTCCTTGTTTACGAGCTCATAATCCTCTTTAAGCAATGTTCCTGCCTCTATCTGAACATTCATCTGCCTGTCCAGGTCTTCTATGCCAAAGTCCGTTATATCCTTAAAATCCAGGAGTTCCATGACCCTGTGAACGGCACTTCCGACGGCTGCACCGGATACATTCCCTGCCTCTTCCTTCCTTGCAAAAGAAGGGATATAGGCGTCTTCTTCATGAAGTTTGAAGAATTCATCGGGAACATCATATCTGTCGCCGCGCGTCAACCCGTCATGGATGGCTGCCATCTTAAGTTCGGATACGGAAGTCTTTGTATACAGCCCTTCCAATTCTTGGTGTGGATATTTAAATACGATTTTATTTTTAAGTTCATCTGCAGCTACCATATCTTGTGGTGACATTTCTGTCATTTTTTCATTGAACGTCTCCCGTCTGACGCCTTCATTTCCTATGTCATTCACCTGCTCTGATTCGATATCTTCAAGGTTATTTGCCTGCACAGAGCATTGACCGTTCCAGTCATTATTTCCGCGCGTCATCATCAATATCTTGTAAAATGAGTTTATGCTCATTCGCTCACTTATATCGTGCGGATCACCGTCATATTCGCCGTTTTCTTCCTTGTCCGGGTCGATCAGAGCAGACATGATGAGTTTCTCTTCGGCTCTGGTCATGGCGACATACAATACTCTCATCTCTTCGGATATGGAATCTCTTTTGATCCTTTCATTTATCGCTCTCTTGCGGATGCATTTCAGTTTTATCCTTCTGTCGGGATCCACATGATCGACTCCCATACCTAATTCTGCGTGGAACACGATGCCTGATTTAGGACCCTGGAAATTGAACTGTTTGTGAAGGCTTGCAAGGATACATACCGGGAACTCCAAACCCTTGCTCTTATGCATTGTCATGATCCTTACGACGTTTTCGTTCTCGCCAAGCGTCATGACCTCGCCTTCATCGGATTCATACTTGTGCAGTCTGTCAATATATCTGCAGAAATCGAATATTCCTCCGAATCCGTTGGCATTATAGCCTTCAGCCTTTGAAAGAAGCGCTAGTACGTTGGCCTTTCTCTGGTTTCCCGCCGGCAATGCCGATACATATTCCACATAATCGTATTTTTCATATAAATATCTGATGAGCTTATGTACGGGCGTGTATGGCACCATACTCCTCATATGCTCGTATTCTTCCAGGAAAACTGACGCTTTTTCGCCGATATGACAGACCATGTCACGGTCCATATCTTTTAATCTTTCAGGGACCGAAGAACAGTCATCGCTTTTGGGGGCCTCTGCCGACATATTTGCCAGGACATGCAACCCGTCGTACAGATTTATGCCCGCAAGCTTAATGACAGACAGTTCATTTTCGTCAAAACCGCCGAATATCGACTTAAGAGCACCGAATAAAGCGATATCGTCACCGGGATTATTGAGTATCTTAAGGTAATTTAGCACTGTCACTATCTCGGTCGCATCGAAATATCCACCCTTTGAAGGGGTGTGCACGGGAATCCCGTAAGCCTCAAGAATATGCCTCATATCATCTATCTCGGCCGGTATGGAGCGCATTAAGATCACTATATCCTTAAACTCGCACTTCCTGTATTCCCCTGTTTCCTTTACGAATATCGGCTGTTCTTTTATTAGTCTCTTAATACGGGATGCAATGAGCATTGCTTCCTGCTGCGGTTTGCTAAGCTCGGATCCCTTGTCGTATTTAAGCAGCATCAGTTCGCTTTTATATACCTCTTCCGCCTTAGGATCTTCGTCCTGTGCTTCTCCGAACACTCCTCCGTAATAGAGTTTATTATCCTCATCATAATCAACTCCGCCGATCTCCTTGTCCATTACTTTCTCAAACACCGAATTGACCGTATCAAGGACCTGTCTTCGGCTTCTGTAATTCATGGACAGGTCGATCCTTGTGCGATCCCCGCCGTCAGGCGTATATTCCTCATATTTTTCCATAAAGAGAGTAGGGTCGGCATTACGGAATCTGTAGATGCTCTGTTTGACGTCACCTACGATGAAGCGGTCAAATATACCGTCATCTTCGCCGGATATCGCATGTATCAGCCATTCCTGAGTCCTGTTGGAATCCTGATATTCATCTATCATAAGCTCTCTGTATACTTTCCTTAGGTCCAAAGCCACTCGCGTAGGAACATAGGTGTTATCTTTTCGCTTTAAGAGTATCCTCAAAGCCATATGTTCGATATCCGAAAAGGTCCAAAGGCCTTTATCCTTTTTCTTATCCGTCAATCTCTCATGATAATGCAGGACTATGTCAAGCAGCGCATTTACGGCTTTTTCCGTCTTTTTCATATATTCTGCCTGCACATCGAGCGGATATGCCAATCGGTCGCTTACAACCTTATTAATTATATCCTTATATAATTTTCTGATCTCGCCGGCCTTTTTCTTGATCTCCGGTTCACAGGTGGCTTTGCCCGGAAGTCTTACCCAGCCTGCCCCCGATGCTGCCGCTTCTCTCATCTCCTCGTATGAGGAAGCCTCATATAATCTGTCGGCATATTCTTTATCAGAGTCACAGACAGGTATATATTCTGCAGGCCCTTCATTTTCGCACATTTGCTTAAGGCGCTTGATCTTGCCTTCAGCATTCACTATCATATTTTTAGTATCCTGCATATATGATGCGAACCATAAACTGTTTTCTATATCCTGAACACTGTTAACGGCATAATCCTGCCTTCTGGTTTCGATATAGTCCTCTAAGAACGGGGCTTTGTCAGCTTCTTTGTAGACATCCGTTATGCTCTCTTTTATCCTTCGCATACTGTCCTTGCTCTCGAAGTGATCAAGGAACTCATCAAGGTGCTCTACATGCATATCCGAATCCATATCACGAGCAGATAAGACCTCTTCTATCACTTCATCCAACGCCTCATCCTCAAGCAGTTTTATCTCCTTGGGATCTGCCACTCTGAATCCCGGCTCCAATCCTATCTCAGTGAAATTATTCCGGACTATATCAAGGCAGAAGCTGTCTATCGTTGTTATCCTGGCATTATAGATGAGTCCCGCCTGTCTCTTAAGCCTCTCGTCTTCGGGATGCTCTTCTATGAGAGAACTGATCCCGTCCGCTATCCTGCTCCTCATAACACCGGCGGCGGCTCTCGTGAATGTAAGAACGAGTATCCTGTCGATATCCACGGGATCGATATCATCCGTTATTCGCCTTATGATGCGCTCAACAAGTACACTTGTCTTGCCCGAACCGGCCGCTGCGGAAACAAGTATGTTGCAGTCTCTTAATTCGATTATCTTACGTTGTTTAGGACTTAATTCAGCCATTATTTAAGTTCCTCTTTCATCAGACCAATTAGTTGTCCGTCTTCTTCAGCCTTTATTTCCTTCTTATAGCCCGGTATGCCCGTGTCAAATCCGCATACGCCGGCATATTCACAATACGTACAGGAATCCAGACGGCTGCTCTTGGCTTTATTTCCGATCTCCTTGGGATCTATGGTTATGTCTCCGGATGCTATCCTGTCGGCAAGTGCAAGCAGCTTGTGATCCGCATATGCCGATATTATCTCCATATCTTCTCTGCTCATCACATCCGATGAACTGCTTAAGCTGCCGTTCTTATTCCTACCCACTCTGACTACATCAAGGTCCGAAGGGTCGGAAACATCAAAGCTGTGGATGACCTCGTCAGATTCGTCTATCAGCCCTCTTAACCGTAATTCCTTCACTATCTTGTGCTCTATCTCCGCCTCTCCATCTCCCGGAGCATGCTCAATGAGCGGATCGTCTATGTGGTAGTAGAGCATGGCTGCAGGGATCACCTTCTTATCCGGATTCTTCCTGCTTAAATCCTCTCTGGCCCTGTTCATATATACGACCATCTGCAGCTGTATCCCCTCATAGAAGTTAAGGAGACTGAATTCCTTATTGCCGGATTTGTAATCAACGATCTTTAACAGGATGGAATCGTTATCTTCAGCGGTATCTATCCTGTCGATCTTACCTTTAAGCCTGATCTTTGACTTCTGCCCCTGCATATCCATGCCGAATTCGTATTCATATGCGCAAGGCCTGTAACTGCCCTTTTTAAGCTGATAAGCTATTGTCTTTACCGTCCTTAACATGACTTTCTTCATACGTTCGACGATATACTTATTACTCTCGCTCTCGAACAGGATGGCATCGGTGTACTTGACGCTCTGTCTCTCCACGGCTTCATCTACCAGTTCCTTAGCTGTCTGATCGTCAAAATCAAACCAGTTTAAGCCCCTGGTCTTTAACAGATCGATAAATATCTCCAGGACTCCGTGGTATATGGTGCCCATGTCAGTCGCTTCAATACCGTATGTCTCTCTCTCTTGTAATCCGAGTCCGTATCTGAGGAAGTACGCATATGCACATCTCGCATAGGTCTCTATCCTGCTTACCGATGCAAATATCCGGCTTCCGTACAGTACGGCCGTTATCTTATCTTCCAGGGATGAGCCGTTATATCTTAAGAATGCTGCAGAGAGCATCTTATCTGCAAAGGCCTTATCTTCCGATATCAGCGCATAGATCTTCTTCAGTTCATCTGTGCTCTTATCATCAGCAAACCCTGCCGCATATTCCCTTAACCTGTCTGCATATGCCCGCTTGGCCTCTCTGATCGAGCCGATATCATCTGTCAGACCGTCACCTGTTACGGTCTCCGTAAGCGCAGGGAACATGCTCCTTATGTGCTTGACCATATAAGAAGGCGCGACCGCATCGAGCGCATTATCCATGGATACATACGAAAGATACAGCCTCCTTGAGGGCTTGCACAGATTCGTATACAGATAGAATCTGTCTATATATGCCTGTTGCCTGGGTGAAGGCGAGAGCTCTATGTCCTGGGTACTTAGAAATTCCCTGTCTCCGTCGGATATTATCCCTCCACCGCCGGTATTCTTTGGTATCCAACCGTCATTTAAGCCTAAGAAGAACAGATATTTGACCGACTTAAGCCTTGTCCTCTCCATATCGCCTATTATCACTCTGTCCACACTTGTGGGGATCGTACCAACCTCTATCTCGGATAAGCCGGCTTCAATGAGTTTTAAGAACTCGCCGGGCTCCATGATCTCCTGCCCGATGAGCAGATCTATCTGTTCGAGCAGTTCGCAAACGTATCTGTAAATCTGCGCATATTCCCTGCTGTCGGCCGGCCGACCTGCCTTATCGAACATCTCCTTGTACTCGTTAAGCCTTCTGCTGCTACCGTTTTCGACTATGAACGCATAAAGCGCCCTTACGTATTCGGATGCGGTAAGTTTTGACTTATTCCCCGGAATGACTGAAGTTAAGGGCTTAAGATTTAAATTAAGTTTCTCTCTTATCCCGTTAAGAACATCGAGTTCTTCCGTCTCGCTTTCGTTTTTACGCATATGCCTCGTCTTCTTGACAAAAGGCTTATCATACGCCCTTCTTCCTCTTATGCCCGTCTCCGTGACATAATCATCCAATATATCCGTTTCCTTTGCGGAGATATCCGTAAACCCTGTCCTTAGAAGTTTAAATACGCGGTCATAGTCAAAGTCCTTTACTATGATCCCAAGAGAAGACCTGATAAATTCTATAAACGGATTCTGCTCTATCCCCCTGTTTCTGTCCATATATATCGGGATATCATACTGTCCCAGTATCTCCTCGATCTCAGTAGCGTATTCATCCGGATTACCGGTGATGACTGCGATATCTCTGTAATATGCGCCTTCTTCTCTTACGAGATCTCTTATTTCGGATGCCATCGCCGCAACATCTCTTCGGACATCGGGTGACAAGCGAAGTCTTATATCATCGCACGTGTTATTATATTTGGCCCCGTCATACCTGTAGAAGTGTCGCTCCAGGAAAGACAACTCCTCACTTTGCTCATACCTGTATGCCTCATCCATGGGTGTGATCAATAACTCCTGTTCGTGTTCAGCCGCCATTTTCTTAAGGCTTGTGAAAGTCTTATGGGTGAAGGCAAAAAGGTCGCTTTCATTGACTGCTTCAGTCGACAATTTCGAGGGATCTGCCGTCAGCGTAAATATCAGATCTTTAGCCACATCCATGAGTGCACCCAGAACCTTGTTCTGCACCGGGGTGAACCCCGTGAAGCCGTCAAATATGACAACACTGTCTTTTACAAGATGACACTTATATATCTCAGAGGCAAGAACGTCCATGGACTCTTCCGTGGTTATATATCTGTCTTTTATATACTCTCTGAACCGTCCGTACAGAACGGACAGATCTTTTAGTTTTCTTTCAAGTGTAAGCTTGTTTTCCCGGTGTGCATAGGCAGTCAGAGAAGCCAGTTCCTTATCCCCGATCCCGTATTGTATGAATTCACATATGGCAGATTTGACTTCGTGTATATATCCCGGCTTATCGAGCTTACCGGCCAGATACGGTGTCTCATCCGCGCATTCTGAAGCACACCGCCTCAGTATCAGATTCTTGCCCGTATCGTCCAATACGGGCTTAAGGGATCCACCGGTCTCTTCATACACTCTGTGCGCGAGTCGGGAGAAACTAAGGACCTCTATATTCATTATGCCGCCGTTTGCACTCTTTTCCACAAAATCCGCCTGCGTCTGCATAGTGAACTGATCCGGTACTATCACTAAGTAAGACTGCCATGGATCAACCATAGCAGCCTTACTTATCTCATCACATACATATGTGCTCTTACCCGAGCCTGTTCTTCCGATTACTATTCTTACGGACATCTCTACCCCTCTTTAATATGATCTGTCTATTTCTTGGCTTTGTATACGGGATCTGCCGGGAATCCTCCCTTTAACTTCTGCATACAGTTCTGAAGGGCTTCCTTGCTGTCTCCCCAGTCAGCATCCTTGTTACGATAATCAAATTTCTCAACAAGCCATGATACATCCCCGTAGAGTTTCTCCATGCGCTCTTTCATGACCGGTATCATATCGTCCGCAAAAGCTTTCTGCCTGCCCTCAGGGATATGCTCTCCCGCATATTTAAGAAGATCTGAGAAATGCGGCAGGCAGAATCCCTTCCCCTTAAGAAGTCTGTCTTTAAAATCCGCATCTTTCTCATACATATCGAAGAAAGTCTTAAGATATCTGTCATAATGATCCTTAAATCCGCTGCAGATATAGCAGCTGCATTCGCTTTCTTCAACCCATTTCGTAATGGAATTGACGTTTTGCCCACCGTTTTTCTTAAATCCTGATATAATTCCGTTGGGTGTTGTCCTGTATCCGTCGAATGCCTTGGAAAGCGCATCGTTGACACGTTTCATATGCGTCTTCATGATCCATGCATTCCCCAGTGTATTGCCATAATCATACATTTTCTTGAAATGTGCTCTGCAGAATCCCGCCTTGTCCGTCTGTTCCCGGACATCACTCTCCATATAAGACGAACCGGAACCCAGGACAAAATCCATCATGTCCTGTTCGATCTGTCTTTCAATGAAGCAAAGCGGACATTCGGTACCGGCATTGACGGCATCATTCACAGGTATATTGTAAAGCTTCTCTTTCATGCATAGCTCCTGTTATTATATAACGTTCAAAAAAATATAATCATGTTTTAGCGATTGTCTCAAACCCGCTTATTTTCAGCGTTTGTCACGCATCTCTACGCCGTCCTGTTCGTGACATCTGATCTTGTTTGCATACATCATATCATCTGCCTCTCTGAACAGTCTTACATAGAAATCCACGTCTCCGCTCCTGTACTTACCGGTCGAATAACCGATGGCAGTCGATAGATGATGCTCGTTATTTTTGTTATATTCTTCTATATTGGACTTAAGGCGCTCAACGATCGATATTATCTCGTCCGCATGACCTACCACTATAGCAGAGAACTCATCTCCGCCCAGTCTGTAGGCTTCACCTGTACCTGCGAAAGTCTTATCCAGGCATTTGCCCAGACCCACGAGCAGCTTATCTCCTGCCTGATGGCCGTATTTATCATTTACCACTTTAAGATAATTAAGATCGAACATAAACAGCGTCACACTCTTGTCTTCCACGTTCATGTCCTCTATATTATCGAAAAAGCGCTCAAAGCTCTGTCTGTTTTTAAGCCCGGTGAGCATATCCTTAAACGCCATCTCCTTGTAAGTGGTGATATATTTCTCTTCTTCCACGAGTCGTATCATCTTGTGCATTATTATGCCTAAGAGCAGGAAGAAATACAGTGTAAGACCGACTCCGAATATCGCTGCATCATATCCCTTGGACGGTGCCACATAGAACGCGGCCAAACCTCCAAGTGTGGAGATGAGCAATTCTGAAGTACTTAAGATCATCAGTCTGGCGGTCTTGGATCTTCTTGCTCCCTTTATCGAGAATACAAGAGCGACCAGCGTACCCAGAACAAAGTATACATGAGTGAGCGGAAGCAATGTCATGGGATCACATACCCCCAGAACAAAGCACACTACATTGACGATCGGCAACAGCCACCCGACAAGGTACATATTCTCAAGCGCTGTCCCTCCCTCAGGAAGGGCTGTCTTGGCAAATCCGATAAAGGCCACACCCATTGTAGCCAGACACAGGAAGGAAATAAGACTTATACCTTCATTGCAATTGGTGAAAAACTGCGGGATATCCGAGCTGCATATTATCCAGAGCATAACAACCCCGACAAACAGTGCGAAATATGCTATCAGATTCTTCTTAAGCGGCATTCCGTGCACTCTCTGATAGATGATAAAACTCAATGCGACCAACAGCATCGTAAACATCACGGATATGACCACGATACGAAGGATATTGTCGTATATGATGTGAAGTTTAAGGTCATCCAGATATCCGTATGTGATCGGTGTGATATCCATATTGGTCGTATAATACGGAACAAGCACTATGGTAATGTCTCTTCCTGCAAACGACTTGTCTATCGGAACTATGACTCTGATATTGCCGATCAGTTTGCCGACTCCTAACGGAAGCTTAGTTCCGTACGATCCAATCAGATAGTCACCTGAATATACTCTGCATGAAGAATACATGGAATAGAACATGAGACCGTATCTGTCCGGGATCACCTCAGGAAGAGTATCCTTAAAGACATACTTAGTTCCTTCCTTGGCCTTTAACGTATATGGCGTGCTGACCTTGCCTATACCGTCTATCTCCACCGTCTCATCCGCTATGATCCCTGCATCAGATACGATAATGCTTTGCTCGTTGTGGCTGAAAATAAAGGCATACAGAATTACAGCCAGGGCCATGACAAGTGCGACCTTGGGCATGAACTTTTCTGCTTTTTCCTTAAATATACCGAATTTATCCGCTCTGTTGACCATTTGTATCTCCTCTTAAGCCTTAGCTCTTTAAGTATAACACAGATCCGCCCCATTTAATACAGATTCATATGGCCGGGGCACGTTTTCTTGTAGCCCGATGCCCTTCCCATACCATATGTAGCGGTTGAGAAAAGGTCGTGATCTGTGGTATATTGTCTATTGTCCAATGTAGTCAATCTGATGGATCCGGGGGGTTAGATGAACGAAAAATTCTTTGATCTTAAGAGCAATAAGCAGGATAAGATGATCAATGCCGCGCTGCATCTGTTCGCCGATAACGGATATAAGCACGCAAGCACCGACGATATCGTAAGAGAAGCCGGGATCAGCAAGGGCTTGCTCTTCCACTATTTCATCAATAAAGAAGGTTTATATTCATTTCTGGTAGATTACAGCGTCAAGTATCTGCTGTTCGAGTTTGAGCGGGAAGTGGGAGAAGAAACTGATTATTTCGCATTCTGGAACAAGATAGAAGGCGCCAAAGCGGGCGTTTTGCGCAACTATCCCTATATGTACAAGTTCATCGACCGCTGTTACAAAGAGACCGATCCGGATATAAAAGCGATAAGCGATGATGCTCTTAAACGATACGATCAGGCGGTAAAAGCTTATCAGAACAAGTTAGTCACTCCGTCGCTTCGAAGCGGTGTATCTACCTCGCAGATGCAGACTCTGATAAGATACACGATCGACGGACTCACTTCGGATCAACTGTCATCAGCAAAACCTGATCCGGATCAGTTATATGTAAATATAACCGAGTATATAACATTACTTAAGAAACTGACGACAACATCTTGACGATAAAGCAAAAAGTGCGGCACATACATGCCGCACTTTCTTTTATCATTCCGTATCAGAACCATCTTAGTGCCGGATCTATACTTCGAAATTCACTCCTGTGGACTCCGCTTTGTCTTCCTGATAGTCATAGTCCTTACCGGGCAATATCGCATTGAGCAGTATTCCTACTAACGAACCGATGGCAAGTCCTGAAAGCGAGATCGTTATCTCACCTACAGAGAATGCTATCGCACCGGCCTCAGAGTAGTTGATACCTATGGAAAGCACCAGGATAAGAGCACCGATAATGGTATTTCTGCTCTTTGAGAAATCAACCTTATTCTCAACCACATTTCGTACGCCGACTGCCGAGATCATACCGTACAGTACTAAAGATACGCCGCCCATCGTAGCCGCAGGCATACAGCTTATAAGAGCCGAGAGCTTGGGGCAGAACGAGAATACTATGGCGAATAAAGCTGCAAGTCTGATAACAAGAGGATCGAACACTCTTGTAAGCGTGAGCACGCCCGTGTTCTCACCGTATGTAGTATTTGCGGGAGCACCGAAGAGGGACGCCACCATTGTAGCAAGTCCGTCTCCTAGAAGCGTCCTGTGAAGTCCCGGATCCTTGATGTAATTCTTGCCTACAGTAGAAGATATAGCCGAGATATCACCTATATGCTCGACCATTGTAGCAAGCGCTATAGGAGTGATCGTGATAGCTGCCGTGATAAGAAGTGCCGTGTCTGCATTACCCGCAAGCGAGAACACCGTTCTGTTCCACTGTACGGGAAGTCCTATCCATGCCGCTTCCTTAACGGGCGTGAAATCAACAAGCCCCGCGATGGCAGCTACAACATATGAAACTATGACGCCGAGGATGATCGGGATGATCTTGATCATTCCCTTACCCCAGATATTACATACTATGATGACAACGATTGCCAAAAGTGCTATCCACCAGTTACTTGAACAGTTGGATATGGCAGATACCGAAAGGTTAAGACCTATGGCTATGATTATGGGCCCTGTAACTATCGGCGGGAAGAATTTCATTACCTTGGATGTACCGAAGGCCTTGAACAATGCCGCGAGTATAACATATAAGAGTGCCGAGCAGGCTACGCCGAAGCATGCATATGGCAGAAGATCCGCCTCACCGTTCGGTGCTATGGCTGCATAACCGGCCAAAAAAGCAAACGACGAACCTAAGAACGCCGGAACCTTACCTTTACTTAAGAAATGGAAAAGCAGGGTACCTAAACCTGCAAACAAAAGCGTTGTCGATACATCCAGTCCCGTAATGACAGGCACGAGCACCGTTGCACCGAACATCGCAAACATATGCTGAAGACCCAGCATAATCACCTTGGGTGTTCCAAGGGATTTCGCATCATATACCGCATCGGGTATAGCTTTTTCTTTTGTACTCATTGATCGCTCCCTTCTTATCTTGAATACATACTTCCTGTATATACTCCAATCTCTACATATAGTATATTTATTTGTTTTCTCCGTCAAGGATAAACCACAATATTTTGTGAAAAAAATAGTTAATTTACGATTTATCATACAAGATATAGTGTTTAATCGTACATATGCATATACACACTGTCAAACAACATATGTTGTATTTTGTATGAATATGCTGTAAAATATCCTTAACATGATCTGCATTATGGATTATTCAGGAGAATGACAATGGGAAGAACGATCAAGAAATTGCTTGTAATACTCACAGTCATCGCCACGGTAGCGGGAGCCGCATATTGTATCACACGTTTCCTGTTAGCCACGGATGATATATCGGGTACGGACGAAGATACAAGGAATGCCGTAAGGCACGAGCCTGTTAAGCGTCATTACACCAAGCTTACACTTCCCGAATGATGGCAGTGAGATAATGAGCATATCATCGCGGAGATTACTCCACACGATAAAACAGCACCCGTAAAGGTGCTGTTTTATCGTTTTAAAGCCCCGCCGGATGTTTAAGCAGGATTTTTATCGTCAGAATTTATTTGCTGTTTTTCATGGCCCTTACGACCTCTTCCTTGAGGTCTCTTGCTTTATCCTTGATCCTGGGACTGGCAGAAGGTGATGCAAGAAGAGTCGCGATCATCTTGGCACTTACATCGAAATGTCCCTGCGCCAGAGCCAGACTGCCTATAAGATAATCGACCGTAGCCTCGTCCATGCCGCACATCGGGAAATTCTCATTCTGTCTTGCAGCGATAAATCCGTCATAGGCATTCTTAAGGAATTCCTTTTCCAGCCCTCTCGCCTGCTCGATCGCTGCATTTACCGCTTCATCCGAAGCTTCCAGTTCTTCTGCCCAGCTTCGGCATAACCAGCCGGCTCTCAAACAGATATATGCCTTCTCACTTGCCTTGGCATTCTTGACAACTGCATTGGCCAATGCGAGTTTGTATCTGCTTAAGGCTACATCATACGTATATATCCCCTGCGGTTCGGGCTGGGGCTTGTAATTGGCAGCTATCTTATCGAGTATGGTCTTGCGCTGAACCGGTGTTACAGGCTTAAAATATCTCGTAAGCGCCGTAAATCCGCACTTGGGGCACGAAACCACATCATATTTGAGCGGCTCGATCCCCTCAAATTTGGACCTCAGATCCATGTCCATGCTCACGAGCTTAGCCTTGCCCGTACGAAGCGCACGGTTCTTGAACGTATTGGAACATATCGGGCATTCATGAGTCTTATCAAGCAGCATCTCCTGCTCTATCATCTCAGGAGTCTTGACTTCTTCCTTGACTTCCTCCTTGCCCTGGCCTGCTGCCGCACTCTGAGGCTTATTATCCGCAAAAAGATTGGTGCCTGACAAACCGTCAAGTCCCAGATCCTCTAATCCCGAAAACAAATTGTTATCCATATCTCACACCTCTGTTAACTCTATATCACTCAGACTTCGGAAGTACAAAAGAACTCTTAAGTGAAACTATCCTGTTGAATACCGGCTTATCCTTCGTCGAATCCTTAAGATCCACACAGTAGAAACCGTTTCTGACGAACTGGAATCTCTCCTCGGGCTCTGCACCCTTAAGTGCCTCCTCTAAGAAACACTCCTTCTTTATCTCGATAGAATTAGGATTTAAGTTGAGTGATCCGTCTTCGTTGTATACACCCTTCTCCTCATCGATCAGATTCTCATAGAGTCTGCACTGCGCCGTCACGGCAGAACCCTTGTCCACCCAGTGTATCGTGCCTTTGACCTTTCTGCCGTCAGGACTGTTGCCTCCGCGGCTCTCCGGATCATATGTGCAATGCACTGCCGTAACATTTCCGCTTTCATCCTTCTCACAGGATGTGCACTTGACGAAGTATGCGTTCATAAGCCTTACTTCATTACCGGGGAAAAGTCTGAAATACTTCTTCACGGGCTCTTCCATGAAATCATCCCTCTCTATGTAGAGATGTCCGGAGAACTTTACTTTCCTTGAACCGAGGGACTCATTCTCAAGATTATTAGGGACCTCGAGTTCTTCCGTCTGCCCCTCGGGATAATTGTCTATCACAAGCTCAATCGGATCCAAGATCGCCATCATACGCGGTCTGCTCACCTTAAGATCTTCTCTTATGCAATACTCAAGCATTGCCATATCTGACACGGAATTGGCCTTGGATACCCCGCTCAGTTCTATGAATCTCGCTATGGACTGCGGAGTATATCCGCGTCTTCTGAGTGCCGCTATCGTCACAAGCCTCGGATCGTCCCATCCGTCCACGATGCCCTCTTCAACGAGTCTCTTGATGTAGCGCTTGCCCGTAACGACATCCTTAAGATACATCTTGGCAAATTCGGTCTGTTTGGGAGCCTGTTCCGGCCTGTCCTTGTAACCGACCTCGATGAGTACCCAGTCGTATAACGGTCTGTGATCCTCAAACTCCAGTGTACATATCGAATTGGTTATTCCTTCTATCGCATCCTCAATGGGATGAGCAAAATCATACATCGGATAGATGCACCATTTATCGCCTGTATTGTGATGCTCTAAGTGAGCCACTCTGTATATAACGGGATCGCGCATGTTGATATTGGGCGACGCCATATCTATCTTGGCTCTGAGAACCTTACTCCCGTCCGGGTATACGCCTTCCTTCATCTCGGAAAAAAGCTTGAGATTCTCTTCGATCGAACGATCTCTGTACGGATCATCCCTGCCGGGCTCCGTAAGCGTACCTCTGTATTCCTTGATCTCATCAGCACTTAAGTCAGATACGTATGCTTTGCCTTTTTTGATCAGCGTTACGGCATCCTCATACATCTTGTCGAAATAGTCCGATGCAAAGAAAAGATTGTCCTTCCAGTCTGCCCCCAGCCAGGCTATATCAGCCTTGATGGAATCAACGAATTCCGTTTTTTCCTTAGTCGGATTGGTATCATCAAAACGCATATGGAACTCGCCGCCGTATTCCTTGGCAAGTCCGTAGTTTAAAAGTATGCTCTTGGCATGTCCGATATGCAGATAACCGTTCGGTTCCGGCGGGAAACGGGTAACGACTCTGTCATATACACCTTCCGACAGATCCTTATCGATCATCTGTTCAATGAAATTTCTGCTCTCTGTGCTCATTCTTAGATCTCCTGAAAGAGTTGTGGATATATTTTATTACGAATCCGGTATGTTAGTCAATCTGCGAGACATATTCTCACAGGTACTTAGCCTCAAATTCGGACTTCTCCATCGGCTTGTCAAAATAATAGCCCTGGATCATGCGAACCCTCATTCCTTCGAGGACCTCATACTGTTCCTTAGTCTCTATGCCTTCAACGCATATATCCACGTCAAGCGCATAGGCGAGCTCGCCGATCATCCTTATGAAGGACCTGTGATACTCATCGGTCGCCAGTTCTCTTACAAAGGACTGATCCACCTTGATCACGTCAAACGGTATCTCCCTGATATGATTAAGCGAAGAATAGCCGGTTCCGAAATCGTCGAGTGCGATCCTGACACCTAAGGCTCTGATATCTGCCATGATGTTCTTCATTCGCTCCATATCGTTTATCGCCAGGGATTCCGTAACTTCCAATGTGAGGTTCCTGGGATTTAATCCTATCTCTTCTATGGTCTTTTTGATATTCTCAACTATGTTCTCCTGCATGAGCTGAACAACGGAGAGATTGACATTGACCTTATACTCCGGGTGTCCGTGATCGTTCCAGTACTTACACTCTTTGCAGGCTTCCTTAAGCACATGGTCACCTATGGGATTGATAAGCCCCAGGTATTCCGCAAGCGGAATAAAGTCAGCCGGACTGATAAACCCGAGTTCATGCGAATTCCATCTGATGAGTGCCTCTGCTCCCGTACATGTACCTCCGTCTTTCTGGATGTCCACGATGGGCTGGTAATATATCACAAACTCCTCAAAGCTGCCGCTCACCGCATCACGCATGTTCTTCTCCATATCCAGCCTCTTGCCGGAATCCGAGAGAGCGTTCTGACTGTTATACTTGGCTACGCGGTTCTTACCCGTCTTCTTTGCACTGTACATGGCGATATCCGCCTTACGCACGAGTTCCTCGACATTATCGCCCTCATCGGGGAATGTCACAATACCCATACTCATGGTACAGTAATATTCACCGTCCTTAAGATAGAAAGGCCTTGCAAATATCCCCTTGATGCCCTCGACTATCTCATCGAAATGGTCAAAACTCCTGGGAGGGATGATCATAACGAACTCATCACCGCCCATTCTGTAGCAGTTATCCTCTATACCCTTGACACTCCTTATGGCATCGGATATATCCTTTAACAACTTGTCGCCGTACTGATGCCCCAGACCGTCATTGATGTGTTTGAAATCATCCAGATCCATATACATCAACGCACCTCTGACATTGTACTTATGCGTCTCATCTATGATCCGGGCCAGATCTCTTTCACAGCACAGTCTGTTTAGCAGTCCCGTGAGGAAATCCGTATAAGCCTGCTGCTCTATCTTGCGCTGATAGATCTTCTTGTCCGTAACATCATATATCGCATAAAGAGCCACCGGTCTTCCGTCTACCCAGTGAATGTCACTGTGATATATCTCATACCATGCGTCCTGTTCATAGTCGTAATACTCACGGACGTTGTTTATATCATGATCTTTATCCCATATGATGGAACTGAGTTCATCCGTCATGGATTCCGCCGGGAAAAGCGACTGCATTCGCTTATTCATGAACAGGGTCTCTTTCCTGACCACATCATTGACAATGACCGCACATCCCACATGCTCGAGTATCTGTTCCAAAGAAGCATAGGAGCTTACGAGCGAATTCTTCTGAACGCGCTTCTCAAGGATGTTCTGGAGGACGCGCACCGCATCGCTTAAGAACTGGAGCTCATAAATCTGCCAGTTTCTGTCTTTTTCCATCTCAAGGAATACTGCATACATATTGGTCATCTGACCAATTGTTATGGGCATGGCTATAAGAGCCTTTACACCGCCGTTTTTGAGCTCTCCGTCAAGATCCTTTATCGGACTCGCTCCGCTGGATAAGATTATGGATTTCTTACCCTCTAAGAATCCGAACCTCTCCATATCGGTGACCCTGCGGTAAACGGACTGTACTCCTCTTGCCGTATATGAGGCAACGACGTCCATTAAGTCCTTGCTCTGTCTTTCTTTGATCTTTAATATGTCTGACTGACTGATGCCCAGATACTCCGATGTGATACGCAGGAATTCAGCCATGATGGATTCGACGGGATTGTCACTGTCCAGATACTTGAGTATCTCTGTAAGTGATTCAACTCGCCTTAAGCTCTCCTCAAGTTCGTGAGCAGAGAACAATGCACCGCGGCTTTTCTCCGCATACTGGAGCAGCGCCAGCTCTGTGGTGATCCTGTAATCCCCGATCTCTCGAAGTGCATCAATGGATCTTGTCAGTTCTCCCGCAGAAAGTGTCTTAGTGATGGGTTTGAGTTCATCCGGCAGCTCGTTTCGATCAGCGCACAGCACGCCGGCAAAGAACCACACTTCTCTGCAGTGACCCTCGAATTTGAGCGCAACTGCACCGAGTTTGATGTTCGGACACGGCGTATCTTCGATTATCTGGTCCTCAATACTGTCGATCGTCAGCCTGTCATAAACCTCTCTGAGGAACTCTTCGGAAATGTAATGCCTTAATACCTCTTTTTCCGCATCATTTCCGGTAAAATCGTTGATCATCCTGAATGATGCATCATAGCTGCATATATAGAGTCTGGTCGCATCACTGAACTTCTCAAAAAAGCTGACCACCTTGGAATCTTCAGTTGGAATTATCAGATCTTCTTTGTTCATAACCGGTCAATCTCAGTCCCTACGCATCTACGCTGTAGTTAGGAGCCTCCTTGGTGATCTGGATGTCATGAGGATGTGACTCTTTAAGAGATGCGGCAGTGATCTTGACGAATTTGCCTTCGTTCTTAAGTTCTTCTATATCTCTCACGCCGCAGTATCCCATACCGCTTCTGAGTCCGCCCAAAAGCTGGAATACCGTATCCTCAACAAGACCCTTGTATGCCACACGGCCTTCTACTCCTTCAGGCACGAGTTTCTTGGCATTAGACTGGAAATAACGATCCTTACTGCCGTTCTCCATACCGGCGATGGATCCCATTCCTCTGTATACCTTATATTTTCTTCCCTGATACAATTCGAAATCTCCGGGGCTTTCTTCGCAGCCCGCGAACATGCTTCCCATCATGCAGACATTGGCACCTGCGGCTATAGCCTTGGTGATGTCTCCTGAATACTTGATACCGCCGTCAGCGATTATCGGAATACCGTATTCCTTAGCGACAGCATATGAATCCATGACTGCCGTGATCTGAGGAACGCCGATACCTGCCACTACTCTGGTAGTACAGATCGATCCGGGACCCATTCCGACCTTGACCGCATCCGCGCCCGCTTCGATGAGCGCCTTTGTTCCTTCTCCCGTAGCCACGTTGCCGGCAATGACCTGAAGATCAGGATATTTCTCCTTGATCATCTTAAGGCAGTTGATGACATTCTCCGAATGGCCATGAGCCGAATCAAGGACCACTACATCCACCTTGGCATTTACGAGCGCATCCACTCTCTCAAGCACATTGGCGGTAATGCCGATCGCAGCACCGCATAAGAGCCTGCCCTGTGAATCCTTGGCTGAGAGCGGGTACTTGATGGTCTTCTCTATATCCTTAATGGTGATGAGTCCTTTGAGATTGTAATCGTCATCCACGATCGGAAGTTTCTCTTTACGTGCCTTGGCTAAGATCTCCTTGGCCTCGTCGAGAGTAATGCCCTCTTTTGCTGTTATGAGATTCTCACTGGTCATGGATTCCTTGATCTTCTTGGAGAAGTCGGTTTCGAATTTGAGATCTCTGTTTGTGATGATACCCACGAGTTTTCTGCCTTCGGTAACAGGCACTCCGGATATCCTGAACTTGCCCATGAGCTCATCCGCATCTTTGAGCGTATGCTCGGGACTTAAAGAAAAAGGATCAGTGATGACACCGTTCTCCGAACGCTTAACCTTATCGACCTCATCAGCCTGCTCCTCTATCGTCATATTCTTGTGTATTATCCCTATTCCGCCCTGTCTGGCCATGGCTATCGCCATTCTGTGCTCGGTAACGGTATCCATACCGGCGCTCATGAGCGGGATATTGAGTTTGATGGATTTGGTGAGATATGTGGATACGTCAATGGAGTTCGGAACAATATTGGCGTATGCCGGAACCAAAAGTACATCATCAAAGGTTATGCCTTCTTTAATAATCTGACCCATTTTTCACCTCCGTCTGGATTCAATCCTTAAACACTTTACTCGGTGCTGCATTATATATAGCTTTATACAGACGCTCATCAGGTTCTATGAGGATCTTCCTCGATCCGTCACAGATCATTGTATAGACCTTGTCGGCAGCCTGCTTGGAAGAGTAATCCTCAACCTTAAGCTGCCTGTGAGCGTATCCGTCAAGTCTGTGGCTCCTTAAAGGTGCCATTATCTCAAGTTTGGTCAGGTCTATCTCGGTCACATGCTTACGCTTCTGCTTCGCAAAAATGACATCTACATCAATATCCTTGTCCGTTAACGTATATTCATATTCGATGTCAACCCTAAGGCCCACAAAATATGCGCCCGCTCCGGTTGCAACAGCTGCTATCATAGGAAGTAAACCCAAGATCCCCGAAAAGCCGAGCAGTGCCAGCAATACAGTCACCACCCACAGAAATATCTTACACAGATTCAGTCCCGTATTTGCCCTGACCGGGACCAATAATTCGACGTGCTCGTTCATCTTATTCTCCATTAGAAAACCACTAGATTATTAGAACAATTCTATTACAGTTCAACTCAAAAAACAAGAGACAAATTTACCTTCCTTTAAGATAATCATAGAACTTAACGGCATTCTCCAAATTCCCTCCTTCGGGTATGAAACCGAGGTATATCTTCTCCCCTGCACCGGCATACCATCCGCCGTCTTTGACGACCTTAAAATCCGTTATGTTTATACCCGATCTCTCATCGTGTCTGGGAGCATTCGCATCATCAACGGCTTCCACCGAATCATCGGCAACATGCCCCGTGAAGATATCCGCTTCATCCGGCATATCGCTTTCGCTTAATATCTCCGTAATATCCGCAAGATAACCCAGATCGGCATATTTCTTAAATACACTCTCCGGCGCGATCAGTACATCTATCTGACCGGTCGCTATGATAACAAAGAGTTTCTCCTCCGCCTGTAAGTCATAGGCCCCTTCTCCGTCGGCCGAAACATAGAATTCATGATCGATCTGCACAACATGCTTCTCGTCGATATCTATGTATTCTCCGAAATCAGCAGCCGTAAAATCATAATCCGCCTCATAATCGGCGTTTATCACCGCTACTCCCAGCGCCGGATCCTTGCTCGTCCTTATCGAATGAATGACGGACGCAATGAGTATTATCGCGGCTATGATCCCTATTACATACCATTTATAGTAATATACATAGTATTTGATCTTATATCCCGTGGACTTGCCTTCCAACAGCCTGTTTCTTTCTTCTTTTATCTCATCCCTCAGGGAACTCGTTCCTTTCATGCGTTACCTCCGCCCGACCATATCCCGGTCGCCTTGTCTTTTTATCTGATGTCTTCTTTGATGAGCGGTATGTACGGTTCCATGAGCTCATCCGTTATCCTGTCCGCAAGCTCCTTCATATGTCCGACCCTCTGTGTGATATCCTCAGGCCTAACTCTGTGTTTATCATCCTCCGCTGCCAGACAGTCGCAGATCTGTCTGTTGATATCCGGCGAAAAATGCAGCGTATCCATGTAATTATGCTCAAGATCAAGAATGATATCCTCATCATCCATAAAATAATAGAAGCGCACATTATCATAGGCTGTCAGCATCTCCATGCACTGCTTCGTGGCATACAGATACATATCGGTATCGCCCTCTCTGTAAGCATTGTCCCACCATAACATCGAATACGGCGGCATATAGATATAGAACGTTGTCTCGGGATGTTCACGCACCAACAGTTCGATCATGACTGTATTATTAAGCGCGATCTCCCTGCATTCTTCACCCTGCTTCATGGGAAGCACCTCAGGGTGTCTTAAATACATGCCCGTACACATATTAAGGTCAAACTCCTTCCACTGCGCCCAGTTATACGACAGTCCCTCATCATAGTCTTCCATAAGAGACTTGGCCAGCATATAGGGGATCTTCTCAAAGAGCACATCCTTGTTCCACAGGTATTCCACATCATTAAACGGGTTATGGTCATACAGATACATGGGGCAACCCGTCTGCGCAAACGTTGTCTTCGTATCCGACATGAATGCCGACGGATCAAGATTATAGAAGACATATCTTATCTCATTCCCGGATGAATAAGCCTCATTTAACAGATAACACAGATCCGCCGTGGCCCCGTATGAACGGATGGCCTTGACGGAAGTACAGCCAAAAGCCTCGTCAAACCAGCGGTTATTGAAGTTCTCCGATACGGAAGAACCTGCGATCACGGCATCATAAGAGAAGTTACGTAGAGTTCCCACGCACTGGTATTCCTTCTCGGTAAGCACTGCTTTGAGCGGGCCTGCGGGCTTATGATAGTGAAAAAACGGGTCGACTGACACTACTGCCACTGCGGGGAGCAGCAGGAGTACTGCGGCGAATATTAAAGTATGTTTTAATAATTTTGATGAATTCATGTTTTAAACCCGCACTTAAAAGTTAAAGTATATGAAGGTGCTTACCTGAGAGAGGCTTATTATGCTGTATGCAAACACGAGTGCAAGGCATACCGGCAGGTATTTCCTGTTCCTGCATTCAGTTCTTATATGTGCCGCATTCGGACAGGCTATGATGATCAGCCCGAGGATGAGCAGCATTAACAGTACCGCTATGCAGAATGGCGCATTTTTACCCGGCATGAGCCTCTCAACTATCTGTAACGGAACATAGAGTTCCGGCATTGTCATAACTTCCGTGGCAAACCTCGGCAGATTACCCGTATATCCCTTGATGAGGTTTGCAAACATATGACCGGCGATCCCAAGATCTTTACTTCTGAAAGGAATGAGCAGAAGGCCGAAGGTTATATCCGTAAGGATGATACCTATGCGCTTTGGCAGTTTAACAGGCGATATATTATCCCAGACCACAATAAGACCCGTTGCGATGCCCCATACGACGTATGTCCAGGCAGCGCCGTGCCACAGTCCGCTCAGTACGAAGACGATAAATACATTTATAAGAGTACGCACTTTGCCTTTCCTGCTGCCTCCGAGCGGAATATAGACGTATTTGGTCATAAACCTTGTAAGAGTCATATGCCATCTTGTCCACAGTTCCTTCAAAGAAGAAGACTTATACGGAGAATCGAAGTTGAGCGGAAGTCTTATGCCGAACATGAGGCCTAAGCCTATGGCCATATCCGAATAACCCGAAAAATCAAAATATAACTCCAAAAAATATGCCGTCATCACCGCTATTGATGTCGTGGAATCAAGCATCAGATAATTGTCAAATCCGTGATTGACGATGTGGGCAAGTGTATCCGCAAGCAGCACCTTCTTGCCAAGGCCCAGCACAAAAGAGACAACTCCTTCATATGCCATATCCGGATCAAAACGCCTGCGTGTTAAGTCCTTAAACTGCGGCATGAATTCCGTATGCAGGACTATGGGACCTGCGATGAGCTGCGGAAAGAAAGTGACATAGGACATGTAATCGATAAGGTCATAATGTGCGGCCTCACCTCTGCTCCTGTCTATGATATAGGACAACTGCTGGAACGTGAAGAAACTGATGCCTAACGGCAGAAGTATGTGCTTCAGATTGAAATCCGTCTTAAATACCGCATTGACATTTGATATGAAGAAATCATAGTACTTGAAATAAAAGAGCAGGCCAAGATTGACTGCAAGCCCTAAAGCAAGTGTCATCCGCCTGCCTGTGATCCCCTTATGAAAGAAAAGACTCACCAGATGATTGGCAAGTATGCTGAACAGAATAAGTGCCAGATATGATACATTAAACCAGCCGTAGAACCACAGTGACATTCCGCACAGGAAGACTTCAGCCAGCCTGTAGGCCTTTATTCTGTTTAATTCGTACCATCCTGCCAGTGTCAGCGGAAGGAAGAGGAATATGAAGATATATGAATTAAAAAGCATATCGGCCTATCTATTTAAAAAATCCGCAAGGAATCCAAACATTGCATCCATCTCTTCGTCGGTCCCTATGCTGATCCTTAGATGATCATTTATACGAGGTTTGTTCCACCATCTGACATATATGCCTTCCTTCTTAAGTGCACTGAAGATCTCTTCTGCCGGAACAGACTTATGACGCGCAAAGATAAAATTGGTGCTGCTTTCGGGAAATTCAAATCCGAGTTCCCTAAGCCTTATCGCGCTTCGCTGCCTGGTCGCGATGACCTTACCGACCGTTTCCTCAAAGTACTCCTCATCTTCCAATGCCGCAACCCCGGCTGCTACCGTCAGCCTGTTCATCGTATATGAATTGATGGAGAATTTGACATCATTAAGATAACCTATGAGTTTCTTTGAGCCGAAAGCCATGCCTATACGTCCGCCGGCAAGACTTCTTGATTTGGAAAAAGTCTGTACGACTAAGAGGTTCTCGTATTTGTCAGTAAGCGGCACCACAGAGCGACCGCCGAAATCGATATATGCCTCATCAATTATGACAACACTGTCAGGATTATTGCTTATTATGTATTCCAGATCCTCGACGGATTTCTCAACACCGGTCGGTGCATTGGGATTGGGGATGACTATACCGCCGTTTTGAGTGACATAATCCTCCCTGTTTATCCTGAAGTCATCGTTTAACGGGATCACCCTGTAAGGGATCCTGTATAACTGTGCCCAGACATCATAAAAAGAATATGTTATATCCGGAAAAATGACAGGACTGTCCGAATCAAAAAAAGCAAGAAAAGCAGTAGCCAGCACATCATCGCTTCCGACTCCGACAAAGACCCTGTCCTTATCAAGCCCGTAACGCTCAGACAGCTTATCTCTTAACTCTCCGCCGTATATGTCGGGATATTTGCGCAGATCATCGATATCATACTCCTTAAGTACCTGTGCTACTTTCGGCGACGGCGGATAAGGATTCTCATTGGTATTAAGTTTGATCACCTTACCGACCGGCTGCTCTCCGGGTACATAGGGTATTACCTTCCTGACTTTGTCTTCCCAGCTCATCTGGATCCTCCGTTTCGCCTGTTGATCATGCCTTGACATCTGACATATATTTTTAGATATTTTCATAAAAAAATCAAGTAAAAAGACTTGCGTTTTGCCTGCATCCAATATATAATTCATGTACTGTTCCTTTTGCGTATCATAAATGCATATAACGGATCTCCGTATAGGTCATCTTAATCACTTTGACCTAAGGGGGTATCTATGTCTAATAAAGATATATATTCAAAGTCCCGAAGGGGACTTGTTTTTTTTACTTTGCCGATACGTAAGATCGCTCTTTTTTTACTTGATCTTCTGATCTTATCTTCCTGCATGTTCAGTCTTCCGTGGAATGCTCTTCCGGTACATGCGGATTCAGGGCCTGTAACGGTCTCATATCCCGTGTATCACCACCACAGCGGAAACAGTGACAGCGGCGGGGGATGCTACTCAAGAACCAATTCATATACCCGCCAGATCGAGATCCCGTGCGGCGGGACCCTTTATTACTGGGGCGATGACTGGGGAACATCCGAATGCGACAGATGCGGAGCTTCCTATTTCGGCAACCGCGGCGGCGAAAGCTGTCCGCATTCAGAATACGGAGAAGAGACGGTATACTACTATGAGCTCGGATGCGGGCATTCTCAGAATGAGGTGGTCGGTTACGTGACCTATACCCGCGATACCACGGACTGGACTAAGCAGGTAACGGCAACTGTAAGCTACAGAAATCTGGGAATGAGCGTCGCCTCCAATCCCTATTCCATGAACGGGACCCGTAATTCAGACGGCGTCTTCACGATCACCGAGAACGGCAACTACAGATTCACGCTGATCGCTGACAGTAATTCTTCAGTCACTGCACATACGATGAATATCAGAAACATCGACCATTATGGGCCTGCGGTACTCAGTTACTCCACCGATCCGTCTGACTGGACCACTGAGGATGTGACTGTCACTTTGGATTCAGTCGCAGATCTGCAGCCTGACGGAACCGAAGGCTGCGGACTCTGTGCAGCGCCTTACAGTTTCGACGGCGGTCAGACCTGGACTGATTCACCTGTATTTACATATTCCGGGAATGGCGCCCATTCGGTGCTGCTTAAGGATAACCTTGACAATATCACTGACTATTCTCTTACGATCGGCAATATCGACAGAGAGGCGCCAAGGATACTTAAGTTTGACTATGACCATACGCCCAATATCAGATCACTGACCATAGAAGTTGCCTGCGATGATGTTATGTCAGACGGACGTAACGGTGTGGGACTTGATGATCTTGCGTACAGTTATGACGGAGGGCAGACCTGGACCGATGAGACGACACATACTATAGACTCCAACAGCCTGATCGAATTCAGAGTAAGAGACAAACTTGGCAATACGGCTTCTCTTGACGAGAGCATAACCAACATCGATGACTGTGCACCGACAGTAACATATGTGATAAGGCCCGACTACTGGACAAATACGGATGTGGACGTGCTGCTCACGGTCAGGGATCTCAATGCCGACGGAAGCGAAGGCATCGGTCTTCCCGAGAATTTCATATCTTACGACGGATGCAGAAGCTGGACTGACAAAACGACCGTAGTAAGGAAGAATAACGGCACGATCGCACTGACAGTGAGGGATCTTCATGACAATACCGCTTCCCATAGCGTGATCGTCAACAATATAGACAAGAATCCACCGTCGATAGATATCACATGCAATATGTCGGATGATAAAGAAAGTGCCATACTCTATGCAGATGTATACGACGGAGAATCCGGCATAGCAGAAGGCAGCGTCGAATGGTCAGGCCCCGCAGGCGGAGGCGGTACGACTCTTGAGATATATGAGAACGGAACCTATACCGTCAGATGCATGGATATTGCAGGCAATGAATCCTCGGCTTCCATCGAGGTATCCGATATCGATACGGATAACGGAGACGATCCGTATATAACACCCACTCCTACTCCCACGCCTTCGGTAACACCCGATGTAAGGCCGCTTAAACCAAGTAATGACAATAACCCCGGCGACGAAGGACCTGAGCCTGACATCGTCGAAGAAGAAGAGGTCATCATTCCCGTATCTGACTCTGATCCTCGCCCCGAGGAGATAAAAAAGATCGACAATAACAAAAAACTCAGTCTCTTTGATCTTTTAAAGGACCGGTGGAGATCCCTGTCTGCATGGCTTAAGGCAGTACTCATATTGTTGTTGCTGCTTCTTTTAGCGGGACTTATCCTGTTGCTCTTCTTCTGGTATCGCAGCATCGGAATACACAACAGTACAGGAGAGCAGAGCATAGGCGGACCTGATGAAGAGAAATACATATTAATGGGTTATAAGTTCATACATCATAAGGACGGTCATTTCGCTGCGGATGTACCCGTATCCGTATGGGACAGATGTACGACGACTAACTTTAAGTTTACGTTTAATCCGCTGTTTGTATTCATTCACAGGGACGAAGAGATCTGCATCTCATTCCCGGAAGATGTTGTTTTCACGGAGAAGGTGGCACGCCGAATATATATCCTTGTGAGATGATGCTCGAAATAACCGTAAATCTATTGACCAAAGAAAGGAGTAAATACTATAATCTCCGTATAAGAAGGCTTTTCGGATAAGGAGGTTATGTATGGAAGACAATATGACAAGCGCTGAATTTAAGACTTTCATGGAACTGATACGCATGATACTCAACAGTTGCACCTCTTTGGATGAAGCCAAAGAGAAGATACTCGGCTTAAGCATATATAATGATGCGGAATAATACATGAGAGAATAGATCGAACAAAACTCCGTCACGGCCTTCTGCCGTGACGGAGTTTTATATTCAGCATTTACAGTGCACCGGTTAGATTCCACCGCTCTTACTCTTCAAATCCTTCACCCATTATCCTGTCGGAAGCATCAGCAACGACCTCCGTGATATCGGATGCGTCTGCATATTGGAATTCGCTCTGCACGGGTACAGGCTTGATATTATGATAAAAATCAGTGATCGTTACCTGCATATACGGGATCGTATAGGCAAGTGAGATCCATCCGACAAAAGGGATCAGACAGAATAAGAACCACGGCAGGAACGAAAGCTTGAGCACGAAGAATTCCCATCTGTGCCCCTGCATCATCGCCTTACTCTCATCCACGCACTGAGTCGGTGTAAGTGCCGGATTCTCATTCATTATAAATAACGTCATCGCATACTTGGAGATGATGATCGAATAAGGGATCATCAATGCCGCACCTATAAGCGCGGTTATGAATATGAACCAGATCACCATCCCGATTATGCTGAGTATCGCATCGCCGAGGTTACTGCCCAGATCCCACGCCGACTTCACACTGTCCGTTATCGCTTCTATTCTGCTGTCGTCAGATATAAATATACCTATCGTGATACCTATGCATATCAGCCATCCGAAATAGAACGGGATCATCCACAGAAATTCGAACAACTTCTTAAGCCATACGGTACCTATACTCTTACCGAACCTGGTCTTATAAGGCTCAAATACCATACCCACCTGCGGAACATCACCATACGTGAGATTAAGAAGAACCTGTGATAAACCCACGCTTATCATCGGGTATACAAGGAACCAATATGCCAGCGACAAAGCATTGGCAAGATTTGAGTATGCCGACAACATCGTAAAATCGTTTTCTACAATGTCCTCGATCAGATCGGGGGATGTTGTTGTAATTGCATCAAACATACCCTTATACACATTAAATAATCTCGGCATCAGCACAAGACTGAATCCCTTCGTGCAAATGAAACTGATCACCCATACCGCAAGAAAGCAAACTAAAAGTGCACCGAACTTGCCGCTCATCTGCTCCCTTGCCTGTGTCTTAAGCTCTTCTCTTGTTACATCCATTTTTCTCTCTCCTCATTCCCGGAGCGTATGAAGATGTCTCCGGTCCCATAATGATATCACCGCTTTTTGTCTTTATCACCTTATTGACTATTTTATACGATTTCATGCATTTGGCAAGCGGACTTACTCTCATATGATCAGGGAACGCCAATATTTCATTGCCTATCGGATAAAATAGTGCTATATTATACGAAGTGAAACGATCTTATGTTTTATGGAGAGGAGAGTGTATTATGTTTACAAGAGCAGAGATCAAGGAGCAGGCTAAGGCCCAGCTCAAAGGAAAGGTATGGATGCTGTTTCTGTGTGCACTGGTAGTAAGTGTCATAACCGGTGTATTCTCAGGAATATCTACAGCAATTACACAATCAGGTAACGGCTTATTAGGATCATGCATATCGCTTATAGGATCAGTACTTATCACACCGCCGTTAAGCCTCGGACTCGTAATGGTATACCTCAATGTGACATACGGTGAGGATCCTCAGGTCGGAACGATATTCGAGCCCTTCAAGAAGTGCTACGGCAAGTCTATCGCACTTACATTCTTGGTAGGTATCTTCGTTCTTCTGTGGTCATTACTTTTAGTCATCCCCGGAATAATCATGGCATATGCTTATTCACAGTCTTTCCGTATCATGGCTGAGAACCCTGAGCTTTCAGCTATGGAGTGCATCAAGGAGAGTAAGAGGATCATGAACGGCCGTAAGATGGATCTGTTCGTACTTCAGTTATCTTTCATCGGCTGGATATTACTCGTAGCTGTAACATTCGGTATTGCAGCGATTTATGTATATCCTTACATGATGCTCGCAGAGACTAACTTCTACCACAGGATCAAGGAAGGCGGCGATCAGGAAGGTGATTACAACAATGCAGCAACAAACGCTGTTACTAATATCATCGAGAATGCTGCCGACAAGGTTGAGGAAGTTTCAGGCAATGTTGTTGACAAGGCTTCTGACTTTGTTGAAAACAAGATCGGCGGTTCAGACAACAACGCCGAATGATCCGGACATTAGGATCGGATACACCAAAGATCATAAGAGCTGCCTTATCGGCAGCTCTTTTTATGCTTGCATATGCCAAACATTCGTTCTATAATCATCGTATGAGGTACATATTCCATATAGATGTCAACAGTGCCTTCCTTGCCTGGTCGGCCGTATACAGGATAAGAGAACTCGGCGAGACCGAGGACTTAAGAGATATTCCATCGGTCGTCGGCGGAGATGAGCAGAGTCGTCACGGTATAGTCTTAGCCAAGTCTGTACCGGCCAAGAAATACGGCATAGAGACTGCAGAGCCTCTTGCAAGTGCCAGGCGCAAGTGTCCGGGACTTAAGATCGTTCCTTCGGACTACAAGATGTACAAACAGTACTCCAATGCTTTCATAGACATAATCCGCAGTTATACGGATGAAGTCTATCAATACAGCATAGATGAAGTATGGGCCGTATTTGACGGATATGATGACATGTACGGTGATATTACGGATTTTGCCTACAGGCTCAAAGACGAGATAAGGGATAAGCTCGGCTTTACCGTCAATATCGGCGTCTCCACGAAATTCACTCTGGCTAAGATCGCGGGTGATTTTGAAAAGCCCGACAAGGTCCACACGTTATTCGAAGAAGAAGTCCCCGATAAGCTGTGGCCGCTTCCGGTCAATGTACTTTTATATGTCGGCAGGAGCATGACTTCAGGCCTTCGCAAACTCGGTATCATCACCGTCAAGGACCTTATTGATGCAGACCCCGAAGTGATAGAAGCCAATCTCGGTAAGTTCGGGATATCAATGTGGGAGAGTGCAAGGGGCGCTGATCTTGATCCCGCGGGATGGTATTATTCCGAGCAGAAGGGATACGGCAACAGCACTACTACTGCTACGGATACGGAGGATTGGGATACTGCAGATAAGATACTCATGAAACTGGCCGAACGGGTCGGCACAAGGATAAGACAGGACAATGTATATGCATCATGCATAAGCGTGTCCGCCAGGTACTCGGACTTTGACCATCAGAGCAGACAGATGACTTTAGAGACCCCGACGGCACTCACCTCGGATATATACGAATATGCAAGGGAACTTCTGGCATCCTTCTGGGATGAAGACAGACCCATCAGACAGCTTGGGATCAGAGCGACAAGGATCACAGGTGAGAGATACGAGCAGTTGTCTTTGTTTGATACAGATACAGACATAACCGGCACAGAAGACATTGGGGGCGCAGACCTTATGCCACACTCTGTCAATGTCCCGGAAGATAAGATGCTTAAAGCCGACAGGGCCATGGATGCGCTCAAAGCCAAAATGGGCAAAGATATCATCAAAAGAGGGAATGAGTTATGATCTCATTCCCTTAATCTTCTCTTGGCTATGAATATGAAGCATATAAGATGTACCGTGAATGTCAGAGCCCATGATATGGGATAGGACAGATACAGGCATTCCGGTGTCCTTACGATCTTAAATACCGTGAATATCCAAATGATCCTGAACACACAGGCCCCCATCAATGATACGAACATGGGCATTATCGAATAACCCATTCCTCTTAAGGTTCCCACCATTACATCCATGATACCGCAGAGAAAATAGCTTAACATTATTATCTCCATTCGTCGCAGTCCGTATGCAATGACTTGTGCATCAGCAGAATAGAACGAAAGAAGCGTTCCACCGCACATATAAGCGAGCGTTCCCAGCACGGCTCCCGTAATGAACACAGAACCCAGGCAGGACAGCAATATCTTCTTGACTCTGCCGTATTGCCTTGCGCCCATATTCTGTCCCGTGAAGCTTATGGCTGTCTGATGGAAAGCATTCATGGAATTGTAAACAAATCCCTCAAGATTCATCGCTGCAGTATTACCTGCCACTGCTATGGCTCCAAAAGAATTGACTGAAGACTGAATGAGCACATTCGATATTGAGAAAACCGCACCCTGAAATCCTGCCGGCAGACCGACCTTAGCGATCCTAATGACCTTATCTCTGTATAATCTAAGGGCCTTAAGGTCAAGTCTTATAACACTCTCACTCTTTACAAGAACTCTTAACACAAGCCCTGCTGATATCGCCTGGGAAAGTACAGTTGCTAAAGCGACTCCTTTAACACCCATTCCAAATACTACGACGAATATCACATTCAGAATCACATTGACGACACCTGCTAATGTCAGGTAATAAAGCGGCCTTCGCGTATCTCCGACCGCTCTTAGGATCGAAGCTCCGAAATTGTACAATAACATTACGGGCATGCCGAGGAAGTATATCCTCATATAGGATACGGAATGAGGCAGCACCTCTTCGGGCGTGCCCATGATACGTAACATCGGAGATGCTATGGCTATACCGATAAGACTTAATGCAACTCCGCTTATTAAAGAGAGTGCGATCGTGGTATGCACGGTCTCGGATACCTCTCTGTTCATCTTCGCCCCGTAGAAATGTGCGATCGCAACATTTGATCCCACGGAAAGGCCTAAGAACACATTTATCAGCAGATTGATAAGAGAACTTGTGGCTCCGACCGCCGCAAGCGCTATACTGCCCGCAAACCTGCCTGCAACGATCATATCCGCAGCGTTGAAAAGAAGCTGCAATATTCCCGAAGCTATAAGCGGGGCAGTAAATATGAGTACTTTTTTTAAGATCGGACCGCTCACAAGGTCCATTTCGTATCTTTTATCCGCCATATCGTCTTAAATGGGCGAGCCGATAGGCCCGCCCTGTACAGATGCATTGATTGAGATGTATATCCGGTCATCACTTGCTCTCATGATATCCGGTCTCGGTATTTACCGACCAGATATTGCTTTTGTCGGTACGTCCGTTTAAGATATTGCTCACCGTCTCAAAAGAGGTGCACATTGAATGATCGAGGTTATTATACCTGTGCTGACCGTTACGGCCGACACAGTAGAGATTATCAATGGAGCTTAAATATGCTACCAGCTCATCCATTCTCGAATAGGTATCAAAATATGCCGGATAAGCTTTCTTAACCTTTTCTTCGTGGTAGTCGATGACTTCGCTCCTGTCTGCGATAAGACCCAGATTGATCATATCGGCTATGGCAAAGTCTGCGAACTCATCTTCCGTCATATTCCACCACTTATCACCCTCGTAGCAGAAATATTCCAATCCTACCCATACAGTGTTCTCAATATCTTTGATCATATAGGGCGACCAGTTGTTGTATATCTGGAATCTGCCCATCTCTATGCCTTTATCGTGCACATATACCCAGTTATCGGGAATTATATTGCTTATCGTCTTAAGCTTAGTCTTATTCTCAAGAAGCAGCTTCGGTACCAGAACGCCCAATGTGATGTAATCTCTGTAGGGAAGACCGTTCGCGATCTCTCTCATATCATCAGGCACGTCATTCATACCGGATACAAGATCCTTGACAGGCATCGATGATATTATGATATCACCGTCATATACCTTCTCACCTTCCGACGTTACTACCTTAAGGCCGGTGATATGGTTATTCGCATCCTTGATGATGCCCGTGACTCTGTGGTTCTTAAGTATGGTACCGCCTTTTTTCTCTATCTCCTCCGCCGCTACGTCCCATAACTGTCCGGGACCGAGCTTGGGATACTTAAACTCTTCGATAAGAGATGTCTCAACTTCTCTCCCTTCCTTGCCCGGAAGGATCTTACCGAAGATATCCTTAACAATGGCTGCTATGGATAAACCTTTTACTCTCTGAGAGCCCCAGTCGGGTGCGATCACCGAAGGATGTCTGCCCCAGAGGTTCTCCGTGTAACGCTCAAAAAACATGCTGTAGAGCTTCTTGCCAAAACGGTTGATATAGAAGTCCTCCAGGCTCTTCTCAGGGCGTTTATGTATCACTGAAGCCAGATATGAGAATCCGACCTGTATCGTCGTCCACAGGCCCATATTGGCGATCGTCTCAAACTTAAGAGAGATAGGATAATCAAAGAACTTGCGCTTGAAGAATATCCTGGATACACGGCGCCTGGCCAACATCGTTCTGTCGGTTGTCTCAGGATCCGGGCCGCCTTCCTTAAGATTCATGTCAACGCCAAGAGTACGGTAATCCGCTGCCGGAGCTCCCTGGAGAGGAAGTATCTTCTCCCACCATTCATTGACCTCATCAACCTTGGAGAAGAATCTGTGGCCGCCCATATCCATACGGTTGCCCTTATACATCACGGTCTTGGATATACCGCCCATATACCCGGATTCTTCGAATACCGTTACCTCAAACTCTTCACTTTTATCAAGTAATTCATATGCTGCCGTAAGGCCTGCCGGACCGGCGCCTATGACAAGTACCTTTTTCATCGGATGTCTCCTTAAGTAACTTCCCCATATTGTATTACGCGTATGATATCGATACCACACACATAGAATAGTTTATCATATCTGAGCACTTAAAACAACGTATCACCACGGCGGATAATGAAATCGGAGAGCCCTTCGGCTCTCCGACACTTATTCTTATTCTTATCGATAAGCAATACCCTCAAAGCAGTACCGGGGTGGATCAACCCTTGACAGCTCCGGCGATAAAGCTCTCCTGTATCCTTCTGCTAAGGAACAGATATACAAGCAACGTCGGGAACGTCGCGATGACCAAAGCCGCTCCGATGGGGCCCCAGTCCGTCGTATATGCTCCGGACAAAGCCTTGATACCGACAGGAAGCGTTCTGTGCGCTGAATCACTTATGAACACGTTTGCAAACATGAACTCATTCCAGCACTGCAGATATGCATATATACCGATCGTAGAAAGTGCAGGCTTCATAAGCGGAAGGATGATGGAGAAGAATGTCCTCCACAATCCGCAACCGTCTATGCGGGCAGATTCATCAAGATCATAAGGTATATCCACCATGAATCCCGTACAGATAAGTATCGACATCGACAGTGTAAATGCTGCATAAGGTACGATCAGAGTCGAGTACTTATTAAGCCAGTGTGCCTTGGAAAGCAGCACATATATAGGAACTATGGATGCCTGGATCGGTATGGTGAGTCCGAGCATTAAGAATGAGTTCATAAGCTTGGATGCTCTCCATTTGATACGTGTCAGAGCGTAGGTAGCCATCAATGCCGCGAATATAGAGATCGCGATAGCCGCTACAGTAACAATGATACTGTTTACAAAATACCTTCCCATATTACCGGTATTCATAGCTGATGAGAAGTTGGACCACAGCCAGTTTTTCGGTAATCCTACTATGTTCTCACCGAATATCTCTTCATTTGACTTAAGAGAGAATGTGAACATGAAGTAGATAGGGAACAGATTTATCACAGCCCAGATTATGAGCAATATATAAGTCAAGACCCTTGCGACCGGATTGGTCTTCTTGATCGTGTATTCTATTTCCTGATAATCATCGTAAGAGGCTTTCTTTTTTGTCTTATTATCTCCCATCCTAAGCCTCCTCTCTGTCTCTAAATGCCGCCGTAATGGCAAGTGCAAACGCAAAACATAATATTATTAACATAACCGATATCGTACTACCCATTCCATACCTGTTACGCAAGAACAGCATGTTCTCAAGCAAAGTACTCGGAACTTCAGTCGTTTGGAACGGACCGCCTTCAGTAAGTATACGTACAAGGTCGTATGCTTTTAACGAACCTGTTACGGCGAAGATAACACTCACTCGTATGATGGGCTTGATTATGGGGATGACCACATATCTGTCCACCTGCCACTTCGTCGCTCCGTCAAGCATCGCTGCTTCTCTTAAGTCTAAGGATACGCCTTTGACTCCGGCATACATGAGCAGCATATGATATCCTACATACTGCCATATGGTAGGAACAACGATACTTCCCAGGGCTGTCTCAACTTCTCCGACCCATACATGTTTAAGATTGCCGAGATGGACCGCATCCAAGAATCTGTTGAGCAGACCGTAATCAGGGTTGTAGATCTTCAACCATAACTGACCTATAACAACCGTAGATATCAAAACCGGCATAAAGAATATTGAAAGAAAAGAACGCTCACCTTTGACCTTACGTCCAAGCAAAAGTGCTAACAAAAGTGCAAACGGAAGCTGTACAAACACCGAAAAGAATGCTATTACAAGGGCATTCTTAAGGCTGACCAGGAACTTGATGGAACCGTTGGTAAAAAGTTCCTTATAGTTCTCAAGTCCGATAAATGTTGCTTTTGAAAATCCGTTCCAATCAAACAGACTTCTGTATACCGATACTATGATCGGAGCGATCAAAATACCGATAAACAGCAATAATGCCGGAAGCAAAAACAGAAATATTGTAAAACCCTTTTCCAGTTTTTTCATTGCTATAACCTTTCAGAAAAATGCCCCTTTCTGATCCTCCCGTAAGGGTGGATCGGGAAGGGGCATAAATAAATCTTAAGATCAGACTAAGTTCAGATTATTATCTGATATCCTTAGCAAGTCCTTCGATGAACTGTGTACCATTAACCTGGCAGCCGTATACCTGATCAACATATGAAAGATATGTGTTGGCATCATCTGCGTTCATGGCTGTGTCACCGAACAGAACATATGAATCAGCGTTAGCACAGATCTCAGATACAGCCTGTGTAAGACCGTTGATTGAGCTTGTGTCGCCGTAAGGAGTCCAAGCAGGAAGTCCGCAACCATCAAGGTAACCATAGTGGCAGATTCTCTTACCGAGCTCGAATGTGTAAGTTGCTGCTCTCTCAGCGTTAGGTGAAGAAGCTGCTACTGCAAGAGTATCAGAAGGTCCACCGATGAGCTGACCAAGCTTAGCCTTGTCTGCATTGATAACAGGGAACTCACTAACCTTAACCTTAGGGAAGAACTCTGCGTTGTTAGCAAAGTCTGCACAGTTCCATGTACCGTTCATGTAGAATGCATACTTACCAGCCATGAAGTTAGCCTTAACTTCGTCGTTTGTAAGACCTGCACCTGAAGGATCGAAGTAACCGTTGTTAACAAGACCCTGGAATGTATCAACTGCAGCACCTACATCAGGATTATTCCATGTAGCTTTGCCAAGGAAGATATCGTTAAGAGTATCAGCGCCTACGCTCTTCTCTATAACTGACTCAAGGTACTCTGTAACACACCATGTCTCCTTACCGGCACAACCGAAAGGAATGATGTTCTTAGCCTTAAGGGCATCACAGCAAGCTATGAAATCCTCGTATGTTCCGGGAACCTCATCGTAACCTGCTTCCTTAAGAAGATCCATGTTAGCGAAAAGACCAACGATGTTCATTGTAAGCGGCACACCGTAGTGCTTGCCGTCGTAAGTTGTGTTACCAAGCATAACCTCAGGAAGCTCGCTCTTGTAGTTCTGATAAGCGTCGTCAAGGCAGTAAACCTTGCCTGCTTCTACGAAGTCGCCGAGGAATGCGCAAGACCATGTGAAGAAGATGTCGGGCATCTCATCAGCTGCAACTGCAGCCTTGATCTTGGTCTTGTAAGACTGGTTCTCAAATGCTTCCCAGTTAAGTGTAACTTCAGGGAAATCCTTAGCCATCTCTTCGATAGCTGCTTCATAAGAATGACGGTTAGAGTCACTCTCTGTTGCGATACACCACATGTTGAGTGTGATGGGCTCCCCTGCACTTGCAGTATCATCTGCAGGTGCTGCGTCAGCTGTGTCTGCTGCCGGAGCTGCGTCAGCTGTGTCTGCTGCCGGAGCTGCGTCTGTTGCAGGTGCAGTCTCTGTTGCAGGCGTTGCTGCGCTGCCACATGCTACGAGCGAAAGTGTCATAACGCCGGCTAACAGCATTGAAACTACGCGTTTCATTTTCATAATAACTACCTCCTTAAAAGATAAATGTTCTGACAGCCCTATGCTGTCTTATCTATCGAAAACGCTTAAGGCGTTTGCGATCATATCATCACTTGGCGTCTCCCTTTGTCGTATGTACCAGTGTCCAGGGATAATCTATGGTAAGCTTATCACCGTCCAAGCTGTAATACAGGATCGCATCCTGTAAAGGTTCATCGTACATGAGCTTGATGGTCGAATCGTCTTCATTCACCGTATAGTGTCCGAAGAATATATTCTCTTCGGCAAAAGTTCCCTCTTTGGTAAACTCAAATGACCATCCGTTATCCTGCTTCCACAATCCGGTCAATCCTTCCGAAGGACCCTCCGGTGAGCGGTCATATGTGGACTTCTCGTACAGAGTCATCTCTTCTCCGTCGATGAGATATCTGAGCTTAAGCTCTGTTCCCGAACTGTCCTTAAGTGTGATGAACTCATCATCCTTGGTATATGAATATTTCTCCCCCTTATATACTGCCTTACCGTTGTCCGACAACGAGATTATCTCATTGGAAGGGTCATGATTATATGCCCAGCTTTCTTTATTGCTCCCGCAGCCCGCTGTCTGGATCATCACGGACAACATCAGGACAAGCACGGTAACGAACCTTAACCGTTTCATCTGTATATGTGCCTTTCGGAATTTTCTTAAACACTTTCGTAATAAAATCAAACAAAGATATTATAACTCATATTCAGAAATTTGCTACCCCTATCCGGAAATTGTTTATACAAAATCTTGGAGGGGGCTAATCGGAGAGTTGGCTAAACTCTCCGATTAACTAAATAAAAAAGAAGAACTCAGTTCTCATTTTTTATGATCGTATGGGTCTATCGTGATTATATCGCCCTTGTCATCAAAATGAAGCTCTGTATATTTAACCGTACGTCTGTGATTGATACCGCCTGACAGTTCACAGTCATGATAGAAGAGATACCATTTGCCCTTATATTCTATGATGGAATGATGTGTAGTCCATCCTATAACGGGCTCCATTATCCTGCCTCTGTATGTGAACGGTCCCATCGGATCATCTCCCACCGCATAAACGAGATAATGCGTCGTTCCCGTCGAATATGACAGGTAATACTTGCCGTTTATCTTGTTCATCCACGGTCCTTCGAAATATCTTCTGTCTTCATCTCCGGCCTTGATAGGCTCACCGGATTCATCCAGTATCTGAAGGTTAACCGGAGGTGCTGCGTATTCCTGCATATCCTCGTCCATTATGGCACACAGAGGACCTACCGCAGGCTCATCCGGCGCAGGTTCAGTACCTTCGGGGTCAAAAGAACCCGTTCTGTACTTCTCCAACTGTCCTCCCCACAGTCCGCCGTTATAAACATAGACCTTACCGTCATCATCTACGAATGATGCCGGATCTATGCTGTAACTGCCTTTGATGCAGTCAGGATGAGGCGCGAAAGGTCCCTCAGGTCTGTCCGACTCTGCAATACCTATTCTGAAATTCCCTTCTTTGTCCCTTGCAGGAAAGAAAAGATAATACTTCCCGTTCTTATATGCCACATCGGGTGCCCACATCTGCTCGGATACCCAGAGCACATCGTCCTCTGAAAGAGCCATTCCGTGATCGATACACTCAGCTCCTATATCATCCATTGACAATACGTGATAATCTCTCATCTGATACTCATCACCGTTGTCATTGTCTTCACCGTCATGAGGTATGTCATGCGAAGGATATATGTATATCTTGCCGTCAAAAACATGCGCCGACGGATCAGCGGTAAAAATATGCGTAACTAAGGGTTCTCTTTCCTTACTCATCATCATTCATATCCCGATATTTTGCGGATACGCTCCTATATATAAAAAATAGCATATAGGCGGGCTGTCTGCTTTCAAATTATTGTTTTTTAGTTATCAATTATTGCTCATATCTTTTTATATTTTGACTCTATTTTGTGAATATTGCACTATTATTTCGTCCAATTTTTGGCTATGATTACCAAAACTGCGAATTTGTTGGCAATTTTTGTTATTTATTTAGCAATTATTCGAAGACAAAAAGCTGTTTTTTATAGTATTATAATTACGAATAATTGTTGGTGCACGTGCACGAATGCGCAAAACAGCGGTTCTAAAGCCTTTCTTCAGCAATTATTCCCCAATAGTTCCGGCCTTTTTCACGGAGAATACCGATGATCGAAACCCTCAACGGATTATTTGAGACCGTCAATTACAAACAGGGCTCGAGCCTTAAGCTCTACAACAACGATGAGTACGAGGACTATCCCGCTCACTGGCATACCGCTTTGGAAGTCATCATGCCCACCGAGAATATCTATACTGTAGAGATACCGGATCGGACTGTCGTCTTAAGAGAAGGGGACATAGCGTTCATATGCCCGGGCTGTGTGCATACACTGTATGCGCCCGAAGTCGGCAAAAGGATCATATTCCAGCCGGACGTGGCATCGCTGCGGTTCATGCCCGATGTCGAGGCCATGCTGACAATCCTCTCGCCCATGACCGTCTTCACTCCCGAGGAACATCCGGATATCCACGGTCCGCTCCGTGACCTCATGTTACATATTAGGGACGAATACTTAAGCGGCAATTCTTTTTATGAAGTCAAGGTATACGCTGACTTCTTAGAGATCTTATCCAGGATCGGCAAAGGCTATTCATCGTCCAAGGATATGATCTTGTCCGACAACCGCGGCCGCAAAGAGGAATACATCGAGAAATTCATATATATATGCAATTACATAGGCGAACATTGCGCCGAAGATCTGACTTTGGAGGACATTTCAGAAATGAGCGGATTTTCCAAGTTCTATTTCTCCAGGCTGTTCAAGCAGTTCACGGGCGTTTCATTCTACAAGTACGTCAACCAGAAGAGGATCGCCTTAGCCGAGATGCTGCTTACCGAACCCGACAACTCCGTTACGGATGTGGCCGTCAACTGCGGATTCTCCTCTCTGTCAGCCTTCATAAGGATGTTCAAGATCATCAAAGGCTGTACCCCCACAGAATTCAGGAACATGTATACGACGACATATTAAAAAGACGGCCCGACTCACGGAACCGTCTTTTTTGTATGCTTTGTGCCGGACAGGGCGAACCGTCATATCCTACAATCTGTCCATTATGGCCTGGAATATCTTCTTACTCGTAGGATTGTCATAATGCACACCGTCCGTTGCATTGAAACCGTCGTTCATAAGATACGAATGGGTGTCTATCCACTTTATCCCCGACAACTGCTCTTTGATCTTATTATTGAAGAACTCCACCTGTGCCTCCGAAACTCTCGCATTATCGGTAACGGGATTGACCGAAACATAATATGTGGACGCTCCTCTTTCTGCCCATTCTGCGGCTTTGGCATTGACTAATGCCGCATATCTGTTGACATTACCCACATCATTTACACCGAGCGCTATCACTACCTTGGTACCCGAACCGATGAGCTCGTCTGCTTCGGGCAGGGCCGTTGTCTCTAACCACTTATAGCCCTTGGAATTCTGGCAGATCCATGAGCATCCGCCTCCACCGGTGGCATTCTTCATCATCACGCTTCTGGAGTCGCCTATAATAAGTACCTTGGCCGGATCTATGGCTGCGGGAGGGTTGGCCGCCTCTTCTGCTTCCACTATGGCTATCAGTTCATCTTCAGCCAGCATGGCTGCGAGTTCCGCATCATCCGGATCCGGTACCTCTGCTTTTTCTTCTTTGCTGTCGTCTTCTGCCTCTTCTTCGAATACGGGTTCTTCATCACTTAAATAGTCGTCACAGGCAAAAGCGACCTCATCATGATACATAAATTCGTACCATCCGCCCTCATCCTGTCCGATGACTTCCACGGATTCTCCGAGTTTGATCATTCCCAGAGGGTCAAAATCAGTGCTGGGTCCCTTACGGATATTGACATTACTTACGGCATACATCGTCTTGGCTTTATCAAAGGCCCTGACCTTGGTAAGATCCACAGTAAGCTCCGCCGGACCTTGTTCGGGATCTTCCGCATCCGTCCCGTTTCCGTTATCTTCTCCGTCTGCACTTAACTGCTCCGAACCTTCTGCAGGCTCATATGTCGAATAATCGATAGGCTCCAACTCAGGAACGACCTTTGCGGTCTTTTCCTTACCGCATCCGGATATGGTTGACATAACAAATGTAAGAAGCAAAAGAGATGCCACTGTCATTCTCACAGACTTCATATATTCAGTTTTTGTGCGAATCATACCTTTTCTCATATCATCCTTTACCACACAAAATACTGCCCGGCAGATTCATACAGTTTAACGGCATTGTCCCTTAAGTTTATACTTCCCTCGGTCCCGAAAAAGACCATCACGGCAAAAGCAAGACCGATAACAGTCGCAACGGCATACAGTCTGTTTATCACCGTAGCGTCCTCTTTTTCCTTATACAATATGCTCCATACGATCACTGCCGCAATGAGCAGTCCCGGAAGCATATCGCAGGTATATCTTATCAGTATCCCCGCACCGTTCACGTCAAAGGCCGCCGTTATCAAAGCACCCGATGTAAGAGTCGCAGCACAAAGCTTAGCTTCCCTGGATACTCCTTTTATCCTTGCAAAAACAGGAACGAACAATGCAAGCAACACGGGACAGAGAGCAAATACTCCGCCGTATGTATATTCCGTAAGGTTCTTACCCATATAGGATGACTCTATGACCGCCGACTCTATGAACGGAAAATCGGTCTTTATGACGGGCGGCTGGAACAGGAAGCAATACAGTCCCCTGAACAGCCTGTCAAGGTTGAATCCCCTGTGATTCATATCATTGCTCGTAAGACTGTAGGTAGCGCCGAAATCCAGGATATTCCCGAATCTTAACATATTATATGCACAGACGGCCACAGCAACGAATATATACGGCAGGCAAAAAGCCAGTGTGTCGGCAAGTCTGCCCTTTATGAATATCCGGCGGTTCTTAACCGACAAACGACCGTCGGTCCCGCCCTTAAATACAAATATAAATATTGCAGGAAGGCCGAAGATGAGCATCTGCGGTCTGCAGCCTGCGACCAACGCCATACAAAGAGATCCAAGGGCGATGAACACGGTTCTCATCTTTCCATCATACTGATCCGCATACAGCCACAGCCCCGTCCCCAGGAATGTAAAAGCAGTAGCTGCCATTATCGGTATATTGTAGATATCCGGCTTGGAGATCAGATATACAGTGCCGGGCCCGAGGCATATCCCCACGCACATAAGAACATATATGACAAACGGTACTTTGCTGCTTTCACGGACTTTTCCGTCTGATGCAAATCTGAATATAATTTCTCTGACCGATAGCAAAACGCCTGCTATTAATATCATATACAGAATGATATCAGCATTATAATTTGCCAGATTCCTCCCCGTAAGCTTATAAAACGGGTAATACAGCAACAGTTCAGGGACGATCCCGAAATACACATAGTATTTGCCGTCATAAAATGCATAATCCATGCCGTAAGGTATCTCTTCTTTTAACAGAGCGCTTGTATCATAAGGATTATCCTTGGCAAGAAGTCGGGGATCCGCTTCCATATCAAGCTGTACCTTTCCTTCATCCAGAGCATGCGCAAGCTGCTGATACTGCTTATGATGAGGCCACGGGCACGAGACCATGAGCGGATCGCTTACGGACATCTTCCTTCCCAAGGCTGTTAACATCACAAAAAGTACCGCTATGCATATGGCCTGATATCTGTTATTCCTCTTAACGGGGATGCAAAATCCGTATTTAAATACATAGATGAGCAGACAGAGTATAAGAGTTGATATTAAGATACGTAAGGGCTTCAGTCCAAGCGGCTTTCGTGCATTGACAGTGATCTTGGCTATATCGGCTTTCGCCCCTTCGGATACGCTTACCCTTACTCGCAGCGAACCTGTCTTTCCGTACGGATAGATATTTATATGTCCGCTTCCCTTCACACCCGGAACCACACGTGATGAAGGAAGATCGTATTCATATGCATCGCCTTCATCCGTCAGGCTTATGCTCACTTCGGCGTATTCGGCATTTACTATGTCCGTTATCTCGGTGTTCACGTTTATGACATCGGTATTAACTTCCGGCTCATATACCTCATAAACACCGGATCCGTCAGTACAGACATTTTTTGCGATGACGACCGGCTCACAGCCAAGGCTTTTAAGAGAGCTGATATTAAACAGCAAAAACTCCGCTGCCACCGCGATCAGCAATGATACGGAAAGCGTTCTTAATACACCGATATTGGCCGCAGATCCGGCCTTTTTGTTCCCGCTATTCTCTCTAGCCTTCATAATGATCCTTAAGATCTTCTCACTTATTCTTGGAGAACATCGTCTGTCTGGCGCCGCGCATCGGTCTGTCATTCAGCACATCGTTAACGGCATCCATCCTAAGTCCGGCATCTATGAAATCACAGTTTTTGCAGAACGGCCAATTCTGCCTGCCACCTGCCACCGCTTTGCGTAACTGAGTGTATCTCACACCGTTCCACGCATCCTTAAGAGACTCTTTGTTAAGATCCGCAAGAGTCGTTTTCTCTAAGTTGTCACAACAGCATATTCCCATTCTTCCGTCCGGGAATATGAACATATCCGTAAACGGCATAAGGCAGGTCTCGGTTATGACCTTCTCGGTAGCAGCCTTATTGGGCGCACTCCCGGCTCTGTTGGTGAGCACCGCCTTGATATATCTCATCTGTATGAGGATCTCCACGTTACCGAATTCTTCTTCATGAGCTTTGACGTATTCATATATCTCCTTTACGTTGGCATGAAGCTTCATATCATCACAGTAATTGTTGATGATCAACTGATCCACGTAAGGCACTATCGACTTTACCTTCTCCACGTTAAGCAGCAGACCGTTGGTTGACATGAAGATAAAACTGTCAGGAAGCTTCTCTCTGCAGTATTTGTGAAAGTCCACGATACGGTCATCGATCCAGGGTTCATTATTACCGTAGAGCGTCAGATGGCCCTTAAAGTTCCAATCGGCGAGCTGATCTATTATGCTGTGAAAGAGTTCATCCGTCATCTTGCATAACGGCCTGCATTCATTCTTCCTGCTGGCCGCACAGAACTCGCAGTCGCTGTTGCATCTGTTGATGGTCTCAAGATTCACGATCAGCGGCATAGGAGCCTCTTCTTTTGCATTAAAGAAGTCTATATATGCTTTCTGGCTCTTCGCACGCGCTTTAAACTGCAATTTAAGATATGCATTTGACGCTAACATGGGAAAACGCTTCTGCATCTCCCATCCGAATCTTCCCATAAAATTGTGTATCGTGATAGACATCGTTTTTTATCCTTTCAGATGATCCGTTCATATTATCGGTGATCATACAGCTTGTATATTATCATTGCCCGAAGGGGCGTGTCAAACCGACCACGATCACAGCTTCGTCTCCGACATTGATCTGCATACACCGTCCGCTTAAGTCTTCTGCCGTTGTTTAAGCGTCTTCAGGACTACAGTTCGTACAGATAGATAACATACGGGCTGTCGGAGTCCTCATATACTCCTTTAAGCGTTATCCCGAGTTCGTCGGCATTTGCCACCTCTACTCTGGAGAATATATATCTGCAATCGAGAGCCTTAAGCGCCGGTATCGAGATATACAGGTTGTTGTCATTAAGTTTAAGTGTTCTTAAAGGTGCATATGTATTTTCTCCGCTTCCGGAAAAAACATAGGCTCTCGGTCCCCACTCATCGAAATAGGTCTTGAATTCGGGCGACCTGTTAAGAGCGGGAGCTATCACCGCCCTCCATTTGCCCTTATATTCTTCGGTATACATACCGATATATCCGTCCAATGTACTTATACCGTTATATTCCAATATCGCCGGATGCATTCCGTAAGCCACCGACCATTCGCCGTCATAATCAATATCCGCCCTTATCTGTTTGAACAGGTTTTCTGAATAGAACTCTCTGTAATTGACCGTACTTGTATCCTTATGCTTGATGATCCTGTAGGCCTGATTATAGCAGGTATAGTAAAAGTCGTTGTACACCTGAGGCTCGAACATGACTATAAGGAGAGCAAAAACGGATGCGATCCCGGCGATCGTAACCCATGATCTTAGGTTAGTATCATACATCCGCTTACATATAAGGAACAGAAGTGCATACCACAGGAAAGGATTGAAGAACAGCGTCCTGTCGAACTGGAATCCTTTAAGCTTCGGAACAAGCGTCTCTACGAAGCTCCTGAGCGGTTCATAGTTATAGAAACCATAGATAAGCGCATTTCCGACTATCCACAAGAATACAAGGTTTACCGGATCTGTCAGTATGTGCTTAAACTCTCTTTTTATGCAGTATCTGATATTGATAAATATAATTGCGATTAAACTAATCGGCAGGGCCACATACATATGCGAATCCTGGCAATGGAACTGGCTGTTTAAAAAGCCCTCGCCGGCAAGCTTAAACACTTCTTTAAGACTCAGAGAACTTATCACCATGGAGTTCCTTATAGTCTCGGTATCAGAAAAAAGCATCGCCCCGAAGAGTCTGTACTCGAAAGTCATATAGCCGAGGCTTAGTATGATCAGTCCCGCAAATATCCGCCCGGGGAATCTCTTATCCTTAACCCATAATACGACTACGGCGATCGTCATATAACCGAGTATAAAGAATCCGTGATAAGAGAAATACGAAAGGACCGGATATGCAAACAGGGCAACATACCACCTGATACCGGCCTTAAGATCATTTGCAAAGTATATCTTCCTTAATATGAATATGAGCAGCGGCACTGACGTAAAAGCGATCCCGTATGCCGGGAAGACCGGTATCATGCCGAAAGCCGTGCCTATCACCCAGGCAAGAGGCTTATATCTGCGGTAATCTTCTTTATATATATCTTTTATGAGAAGTGTAAAAGACATAAGTCCCGTAAGCACCTTCAGGGCATATCCGATAAAATATGCCGCTATACCGGGAAAAAGATAATACATAATGTTATACAGTGAAAACTCCGAGCCGAATACATCCCTGTCAAGCCCTCCTACGATCGGAAGCTCTGTCCCATGGGCAAAAAAGGCATCATTGAGTTTCATGACTCTTAAATGAGCCACAAACAGGTCCAGATTGTCATGAACGGCTATATAACTGTTATCCCTGTATATGAGAAAGACTACGCACTGTACAAAGATGAGTAACTCCACGAGATAGAGATACCACAGCTTTTTCACGCTTTTAAGGAATTTATTCATAAGATTAAATCATCCTTTACACTTATCCACATCATAGGTATAACTCGGTGGATAAACGATTAATCATAATTATATATTACCTCACCGTAATATCGTTTTCCACAGGCTAAACAGGCTCTGTAAAGAGGTTATCCGTACTTTTGCAGGATTACTTGCATATTCATAGTATTAAATATCGCATATTTGGGGGCTCCTGCATTTTAAAACCCAATATCTTGTATAATCTTGCAAAACGCCCCGTAACGCACCGCGTTATGCCTTGTATCATATTTAATACGCATATATTAAATCGCATAAAACAAGATGTTGTGGCATCAACACACTTCACCACAACATCTACTGCAAAACACTGATCAAAGAGCCGATTATTATAGCAAAATCAGATATATTGAAGACAATGTTCTTAAGAAAACCCGGGGCTTTGTCGAATACAAGATAATCGACGACATATCCCTTTTTGAGACGGTCATACGAATTGCTGAAAGCGCCTCCGAGCAGAAGTCCCAGTCCGAATTTGAGCATCTTAAGCCCGCTCTTGGTAAGGGTTAATATAAACACCGCACCAAGGATCACCGTAAGCATAACGGACAACGCCGTGACTGCAACGGGATATGAGCTTCCCCTGCCCAAAAATGCACCCTTATTATGGAATGTGACTACTTTCAGGTTGTCATTGAGATACCTGTAAGTCTCATCATTCTCTTCTCTGTGTTTTTTGACCATGGCATCCGTTCCTGCCACTATGGCCGGTAACAGGATATCAAGCATCTTTAGTCGTTATCTCCTTTAATCTGTCTCGTTCTTCGAATGTAGCCGCGTTATTTCTTATATCTATGACGGGGCCGCCGGTTCCCTCGATATACTCTCTGGTAATGGTCACACGCCCTATATTATCATCCTTGGGGATCTCATACATGATATCGAGCATGAGTTCTTCTATTATCGCACGAAGAGCCCTTGCGCCCGTGTCTTTCTCGATGGCTTTGGCTGCGATAGCCTCTAATGCACCGTCGTCAAAACACAATTTAACTTCGTCCAATTCAAGCAATTTCTCATATTGTTTGAGTATGGCATTCTTGGGTTCCTTAAGGATGCGCACCAGCATCTCCTCTGTCAGTCCCTTTAGAGTACATATGATAGGCAATCTTCCTATGAACTCGGGGATCATGCCGAATTTCTTAAGATCTTCTATGGTAACCTGGCTTAATATATCCTTATCTTTATCGAACTTATCCTTAAGCTCAGCTCCGTATCCGATCGAAGTCTTCTTTCGCAGTCTCTGCTTGATGATCTCATCCAGATCCGGGAAGGCGCCGCCGCAGATAAAGAGTATGTTTCGGGTATTGACCGTAGTCATGGGCACCATGGCTGTCTTAGACGACGCCCCGACGGGTACTTCCACATCCGCGCCTTCTAAGAGCTTGAGCATGCCCTGCTGAACCGATTCGCCGTTCACGTCTCTCGAACCGTGATTATGCTTCTTGGCTATCTTGTCGATCTCATCTATGAACACTATGCCCTGCTCGGCTCTGTCAACATCATTGCCTGCTGCCGCAAGAAGCTTAGATATCACACTCTCTATGTCATCTCCTATATATCCGGCTTCCGTAAGAGATGTCGCATCGGTTATCGCAAGCGGCACATCCAAAAGTTTTGCAAGCGTCTTGACAAGGTAGGTCTTGCCGCATCCCGTAGGTCCTATCATAAGGACATTGGATTTCTCGATCTCTATTGAATCCATCGTGTCAGTCGCCACTCTTTTGTAATGATTGTACACAGCGACAGACAGTATCTTCTTGGCCTGTTCCTGCCCGATAACGAATTCATCAAGCTGCTCCTTGATCTTATGAGGCGCGGGGATATCCTCAAGTTTGATAAGAGGCTTATGCTCCTTATTCTTCTTGACCCTTTGTCTTCCCGGCTCAGCTCCGCCGAAAAGATCCGACATATTGAGGAAACTGATGTTGGGCATACCCGAGAATATGGAGCCAAGCGGAACTCCTTTAGGCGCATCGTCCTTCGGCTCTTCCTTGTCCGGATTCTCGGTAACCGGATCTTCTTTAACCGGAGTCACCTCAGGTTCTGTCTCTTTTACTTCTTCCTTAACAGGCTTAGGCCCATCCGTTACAGATGAGCCTTCCTTTGTTTTACTATCGTCATTCTGTCCGTCAAACATGCTCTTCATCATCGAAGAGAGCACATCCGGATCCGATCCGAGTTTGCTCAGATCGAAATTGTTCACCAGATTCATCGTGCGATCCAGGCAGTCCCTGCATACGCAGATATTGTTCATCAGGTGTATCATCTTGCCTGCCTTATCCTCACTTCTGCGACAAAGCATGCATGTTTCTTGGTAATCAGCCATATATTCCCTTTCGGTGCTTACTCCAACGCCTTCTTATCTACAAGTCTCACGTCCAGTGTGATATCCGAATACAGTCCTCCTTCAAGTCTGGATACCGTAACCTCTACCACATCATCCTTGGAATAATACTGCAGTTCTTCTCTCAGATCTTCCATGGACTCTATCTTCGTCCCGCCGACTGCGGTTATCACATCACCCTGTTCAAGACCGCTTTCCGCGGCGCCTGTTCCTTCATAGACCTGCCTTACCAGCACACCGACAGGCAGTCCGTACATATTGGATACTTCCTCGGTAACGGTCTGTCCTCCGATCCCTAAGTATCCCTGCTTGCTGTCCGCTACTTTTGTCCTCTCGACTCTCTCTACTATATCGCTTAAGATAGGCTCAGCAGATGTGATCGGAATGGCAAATCCTACTCCGTCTACAGTCGCTCCGCCGATCTTGCTGGAGCTTATCCCTATCACCTCACCGGCTATATTGAGCAGTGCACCACCCGAATTACCGGGATTTATAGCTGCATCCGTCTGGATCAGCCCTTTGGATACCGTGCCGTCATCCATCTCAAGTGTTCTGTCTTTGGCGCTTATGACTCCGTATGTAACGGTCTGTCCGTATCCTAATGAGTTACCTATCACAACCGCCGGCTCACCGATATTGATATCGTCGGAATTGCCGAGTTTTGCTACCTTGATGGCGTCCATCGTATCATCTTCAAGATCATCAAGATCCACCATTATAACAGCCAGATCCATGTCTGCATCCGTTCCCTTTATGGAAGCTTCCGCCGTCTTGCCGTCTATGAACTGAACCTGAAGGCTCTCACTGTCCTCTACAACATGATTGTTGGTCGCGATATAGAGTCTTGAATCATCCTGAGCGATGATTATGCCTGACCCGCTTCCGTCAGTCTCTTCGGAATAAGTCTGACCCCAGAAGCTCTGGCCCGTTATGATATATTTGCCTGTTATGGATACGATGGCGGGCATCGTGTCATCCACCATTTCAGATACGTCTGTAACGATTATCTTCGCCGAATCATCCATATCCGATTCTATCTCCGACGAAATGAATGCGTCTCCGGGTATCTGTGTATCCTCGTCATTGGCATCTTTAACTTTCTTGTTGTCTGACTTGGCAGTATTGTCAGTATTTCCGGCCTGCTGTTCACTGATGGCGGGAGCCTGCTCTTCGATCTTAGTCGTTACATCTGCCTTGTTAAGGAAAAACATCGTGGCACCTGCTGCAAGTCCAAACAAGATACCCAAGCCGATCGTGGCGAACACCTTACCGAAGACTCTTCCCGCACCACCCTTGCTCTTTCTGGGCTTATCCGTGCCGAATGTATCGGGTTCGGGTCTTGATCTGTCTATCTTAGGCCTGCCGTTTCCGCTGTCTGAACCGGCACTCATATTCGGTCTGCTGTAATATGGCGAGCTTCCCGGTGTACTTCCCGTGGTATATGTTGCTTTATCTTCTCCGGCAGTGTAGTCATAATGCCTTGATGAATAAATACCGCCCTGTTCTTCTCTGTTGTCTTCCATGATGATTACCTCCCGTATTATCTATTGTTTCTTCCCAGTTTCTGAGAAACAATATATCCCCCAATTGTGTCCAAATTGTGTTTTAAATGTGTAGATTTTGAGACCATTACTCAACTGTCACTGACTTGGCCAGATTACGAGGCTTGTCCACATCAAGGCCCTTGGCAACGCTTATGTAATAGCCCAGTAACTGAAGCGGGATCACCGCAAGCGATGCCGCAAAATGCTCTTCTATCTTGGGCACATATACCGCAAAATCCACAGTATCTTCTATCTCGTAATGGCCGTATGTCGTAAGACCCATTAAGAATGCACCCCTGGCCTTACACTCTACCATATTGCTTATCGTCTTCTCATAGAGATCATTCTGTGTAAGGACTCCTATGACAAGAATACCGTCCTCTATAAGACTGATAGTACCGTGTTTAAGCTCTCCTGCGGCATATGCCTCCGAATGAATGTAAGATATCTCCTTCATCTTAAGACTGCCCTCTAAGGATACGGCATAATCTATACCCCTTCCGACGAAGAACACATCCTGCGCATTGGCATACTTGGCCGCGAACCACTGCAAACGCTCCTTATCCGTTAAGATCTTGCTTATCTTATCGGGAATAGTCTTAAGCTCCGCCGTATACTCATCAATGACCTTCTTATCAAGGATCCCTTTTATCCTTCCTATATGCATAGCGAGGATATAACAAACGATGAGCTGTGTGCTGTAAGCCTTGGTCGTAGCGACCGCTATCTCGGGTCCGGCCAGGGTATACAGAACATGCTCCGCCTCTCTTGCGATGGAAGAACCCACCACATTCACTATGCCAAGAGTCATCGCCCCCTTGTTTTTGGCTTCTCTTAAGGCTGCCAGAGAGTCGGCAGTCTCACCTGACTGGGAGATCACGATCACAAGGTCATTTTCGCCTATTATAGGCTTTCTGTATCTGAATTCGGATGCGAGCTCAACTCTTACGGGAATTCCCGTCATATCTTCGATGACATACTGTGAGACCATTCCCACATGCCATGCCGATCCGCAGGCTACGATAAAGATACGCTCGATCTTCTCTATCTCTTCATCGGTAAGTCCTGATTCGCTTAAGTCTGTCTTATCACCCTTTATATAGGCATTTATGGTATCTTCCACGGCTTTGGGCTGCTCGTGGATCTCCTTCATCATGAAATGCTCATATCCGCCCTTCTCTGCGGACTCGGCATCCCACTCTATGGCCACCTTTTCCTTCTGTATCTCATCACCGTCAAGGTTATAGAAGTGCACTTCTCCGGCCTTTAAGCATGCCATCTCCTGATTGCCTATATAGTATACATTCCTTGTGTACTTAAGGATCGCAGGTACATCGGATGCTACGAAGGTCTCTCCGTTTTCAACTCCTATCACCATGGGAGAATCCTTACGCGCTACCCATATCTCATCAGGGCGCTCCTTAAACATCATAACGAGCGCATAGGAACCGCGTATACGTACCATGGTCTTGGCTATGGCATCGATAGGACCTATGCCGTACTTATTGTAATAATAATCCACAAGTTTGATCGCTACTTCGGTATCAGTCTGTGAATAGAACTGATAGTCATGACGAAGGAGCTTGTCTTTGAGCTCCTGATAATTCTCTATTATACCGTTATGAACACCCACAACATTGGCATCCGGATCGTCACCGCCCTTTGCTCCTTCCGCAGAAGAAAGATGAGGATGTGCATTGATCTCGGAAGGCTCACCGTGTGTCGCCCATCTGGTGTGTCCGATACCTATGGTCCCGCTTAGAGACTTGCCGTCATTGGTCTTCTCGGCAAGCACTTTAAGCCTTCCCTTGGCCTTGACCACACGTACCTTGCCGTCAGCAGATCTGACAGCCAGTCCCGCAGAATCATAACCTCTGTATTCAAGCTTAGACAGACCCTCTAACAATATGGGAGCTGCCTGCTCTTTTCCTATATAACCTACTATTCCGCACATACGGATCCTCCTTCCAAAGCCTTTAAAGCCTTAAGTGGTTTGATGTGTTCTATTTAAAAAATCCGGGATTCATGGATACCTTCTTAATGAATCCCTTCGGTAAACTCTTATATTTCTTACCTGTCAGAAAGCCTGCGTATCTGCAGATTATCATCCATACATATCCGGGTATACGGCCCGAATGGCCACCCGCCTTAAGTTCTTTTATCGTAGCCAGTACCAGTTTCTTTCCCTCTGATTCCGATGAAAGACCTTCAAACACTTCGGGGTGAAGCGCCTGGGATATCCCTATATCCACATTACGTTTAAACTGCTCCCCGGCTGTATAATTATGAGAGTGGTATACTCTTGCATCGGCTGTATATGAGATCTTGTATCCCGCCTTAATGACTGCACATGCGTATATCATATCCTCGTTGAATATCGTCTTATCCGTGAATCCGCCGAGAGAATCAAAGACCTTCCTGTCATAGGCGCAGCTCACATTGGAACAGAAAAATGTCTTGATGCCTAATCTGTCTAAGTCGCTCTCACTTTTAACAAGGGAAATATCCGGATAATTGAAGGCTCTGGTAAATCTCTCCTCGGGTGTGCAGTCAGTCTTGGGAAGCTGTCTGGCGTAACTTACGGCTATGGTCTCATCTTCAAGCGGCCTTATCAAAGCCTCTATGAAGCCTTCATCCGCCGGGACCGCATCCTGAGTCATAAAGATCATTATATCAGCATCAGAATATCGTGCTCCGAGATTGCGCGTATGGCCGTGATCGAACTCAGACTTATCCACCGTATGGATCTCAACAGGGATCTCTGATCCTCTATCAGACGATCCGATGAGTTCAGCCGCGGTGTCCTGCTGTCCGGACACCGTATCCATTATGATGATCTTATCCGGTCTGACACTCTGCCTGTTTAACATATCCAGAGTATCAAGCAGTTCAACCGTAGGCTTGTATGTGGGAATGATCACATCCGTCATGGTCTGTCCTCTTAAGATCGCTCTCTTAGCGTACAGTATCCGCGTTCTTTAATACCCTGTATCCGCAGATATCTTGCTGCTGTAGTTCTTAACCTCTTCTGAGGGAACGTAATCCGTATCATCAAAGAGGAATTGCTGGAGCATCACAACATTCTGCTCAAGATTGACGGGTATAACGCACGAACCCTTCGATCCCACCTTGCCTGTAGCGCGGTTGCTCTCGAACGGGAAGCCATCATCCGCCACGATCTTATATCTGCCGATCCTGCCCATCAGTTCGATTATCTCATCATAATCAAGTGAAGTTGATATGTAATCCTTGACTCCGTCATAAGCAGCAGCCAGTTCCTTCGGAGAAGAGTTCTTGGCCGTCTCCACACACTGAGTAAGTACATATCTCTGTCTCTGTGCTCTCTGGAAATCATCGCCGACATATCTGATCCTGCAGTATGCCGTAGCCTGAAGTCCGTTGAGTTTCTGTAATCCTGCGCTTGTCACCGCAGTATAATCCTTGCCTTCCGTTGCATAAAAGACCTTGTCATCATCGGACTTGCCCACCATACTGATCTGGTAGTTGTTAAGGTGGTCTATCTCATTATCGTGAACGTCGACCTCTACGCCGCCTAATGCATCAACTATCTTGGTAAGCCCCGTAAATCCGACCGTAACATAGTCAGTTATATTAAGGTCAAGATTCATGTTGAGCATGTTGATAGCCTGCTCGGGACCGCCCTTGGCATAGGCCGCATTACACTTATTGTATGTATCGTTACCCAGATTAAGGTAAGTATCTCTGAACACCGAACACAGACGTACTTCACCGGTATCCTCGTTAATGGATGCGATGATTATGGTATCCGATCTGTTGCCCTTGCCAAGCGACTTGTCTCTGGCATCCACACCGAAAAGTGCGATGTTCTTGTAGCCCTTTAAGACCTCACTCGTTGCAACATTCTCGTTGATAACGATATTCTCTTCGTTGATGCTGACCTTCTGAATGGATGTACCTTTTCTTACGGCCCATACCACTCCGACAAGACCTAATAATACGACAAGCTCAAAAACAAGCAGGATGATCCTGCGTCTTTTCTTGGCTCTTCTCTTGGCTTGTGCAGCGGCTCTCCTTCTGGCTTCATCACCCGATCTTCCCGAGCTCCTTCGTGCATTTCCGTTAGAGCTTCGACCGCTCCCACCTCGACTGTTCTGAGACCTTGAAGGTCTGTCATATTCGTCGTAATATCGGTCCCTTCTGTCCGAATCATATCTTCTGTCCGACATTTTTTCATCTCCTCTTAAGATCCGATAACCGGATCCTTAATATGCGTTTTCGTTGATAAATCCTCTGAACACCGTTAAGAAGATTATCTTGATATCAAATCCGAATGACCAGTTCTCGATATAATAAATATCGTAGTCGATCCTCTTACGTATGGACGTATCTCCCCTGAATCCATTGATCTGAGCCCATCCCGTAAGGCCCGGCCTTACCTGGTGCTTGATCATGTATCTGGGGATCTCCTCCCTGAATTTCTCTACAAACTGCGGCCGCTCGGGTCTTGGCCCGACAACGCTCATATCTCCTTTAAGGATATTAAAAAGCTGAGGCAGCTCATCTATACTGGTACGCCTGAAAAACTTCCCGACCTTGGTGACTCTGGGATCGTTCCTGGTAGTCCATGCCTTGACTTCTTCTTCCGTATCCTGGACATACATGGTACGGAACTTATACATATTGAACGGTTTATTATGTAAACCAATTCTCTCCTGTTTGAATATCACGGGTCCCTTACTCGTGCACTTGATGATGATCGCCACGATCAACAAGAAGGGCGAAAGGATAATGAGTGCCGCCAGCGAACTCACTATGTCAAAAAGCCTCTTAACAATGGCATTGAACGTATTGGTAAGCGGTATGTATCTTATGTTGATGACCGGAAGACCGTTTAAGTCCTCTGTGTACGGCTTGTTGGGGATCAGGCTGTTATAATCCGGGATAAACTTGGTATGGACTCCGGATTTCTCACACATTCCCACAAGTTCCTCGAGTCTGTCATAATCAGACAAAGAAAGAGTAACGGCTATCTCATCAAGGTCGCTTACAGGCAGGATCATGCTTAGGTTGTCTATGGTACCGATCACCTTGACTCCCTTATACTGGGTTCCTCTGGGAACCTTGTCATCCAATATCCCTCTTACGACATATCCCCACTGGGGATTGGCCTTGATTCGGCTTATATACTCCTCGGCCGCTCTCGAATATCCTACTAAGATAATGTGCTTGACATTATATCCTCTGCTCCTTATATGGCTTAACACCCATCTTATCACGAGCCTCTCAAGTATCATAAGGAAGGCGCAGATCAGTGAGAAGATAACGATAAGGCCTCGCGAGAAATCACTTATCTTGAATATGGCTATACATACAAGGAAGATGAAAACTCCGGCTATGTTGGATGCAAAAACCTGTGTGATCTCGGTCTCGATCCTTCTTGTACGCTTGGGAGTATACATATTGTTGAGATAATATAACACAAGATAACCCGGCACCAGGAAATACAGCGCCGAGAAATAGAATTGCATCGTATAGGCACCGGCATTTGAATCAGCCAACGGACCCTCAAACTTGAGCCACCAGCTTATCAGATACGAACCGGCTACAACTATGGCATCCAACAGTACCTGTAATCTGTTGAAATACTTCTGATTATCCTTGATCATCGTTCACTCCCCTGCAGAAGATAAATGATCTGTCATCAACACACTATCCCACTATTTTACAATAATCCGGCCCAAAGTACAATGCCGGCCCATAAACGCAGCTGTATGGCAAAACAGTTGCCGATCTTATCTGCAGTAAACCTTACCCTGTGAGCTCTGCCTTCGGCACTGTAGCCGTAGGCTATCCCCGAGAATATACCCTTAAGATACAGTCCGCCGTATCCTTTCAGGCAGAAGAACAGCCATTTTATCCCGAAACCTATGATAAAGAACGGAAGATTGATAAGCTGCTGCAATATCGGCATATTCTTGCATATGATATATGTACTGTTCCTGCTGCTGAGTCTCACCTTAAACTCATTGTATCTTGACCCTGAGAACCCGCTCCCGACATGCAATACTTCCGCATCCGGTACATATACGTTCTTAAGCCCCGAAAGCCTTGCCCTGTATCCGATATCCACATCTTCAAGATAGGCGAAGTGTCTCTCATCGAAAAGTCCGAGTTCGATGAGTTTTTCCCGTCTGTAGATGGCCGCACCCGCGCACGAACTGAATATCTCTCTGGAGCTGTCGTACTTTGATGCCTTTTTGCCCTTGCCGTATGCAAAAGCCCAGCCAAGCGCACAGTAATAGTCTCCCGCTCCGTCCATGATATCCGGATCGTCAAACCTAAGCATCCTGGCACTCGCACTGAAAACACGGCCATCAGACATAATGGCACGCTCCATATTCCGCACAAAATGCTTTCTTACGACCGTGTCATTGTTAAGAAGGAGTACAAATTCCGTATCTGCTGCTCTTATACCGGTATTTACGGCTGATGCGAACCCTCTGTTTGTCTCATGTTCAAGAAGTCGAACGTCAGGGAACTCATTCTTTATGAGCTCTTTACTTCCGTCCGTAGAACCGTCATCGACCACAATGATCTTAAAGTCTTTATCTTCCGATCCCTTAAGACTGTCTATGCAGTCACGCAAAAACCCTATTCCGTTGTAATTGGGGATTATAACGGTCGTGTTCATTTCCTGTCCTTACTCCCTGCATCCTCATATACAAACCTCGGATCATACAGGTTTAAGTAGCCTTCAAAGCTGACTTCCCTGCTTCAGTCAACACCTGCATTCAGATAATCTATCTCATCATAATTTAAGGGTGCAAGATTAGCAGAAACGTCGACATACGGGGCATTTATCGTATTACCCTCTATTTGGCTCTCCAGCTCACTAATTAATTCACGATTGA
>CAMNDJ010000002.1 GCA_946535225.1 uncultured Lachnospiraceae bacterium | reverse complement strand
GACAGATCACAACAGGTTATTCAATGAGATCATTTCGGATCTTTCAAAAAACACGGCTTCAGGTCTTAACATTAATGAACCTGATACTGCCTTGCGGGCGAACACAGTAAAGCCTAAGCTGCTGCTTCATGCTTGCTGCGCCCCCTGTGCTTCGATATGCATGGACAGGGTAAGGGATCACTTCTATACCACCGTCTATTTCTTTAATCCAAATATAACAATTCGCGAAGAATACGAATATCGCCTTGCTGAGCTTAGGCGCCTCATAGATATATATAACGAAATGGACGGCAGGGGTAAGATAGATATACTTGAGGGAGAATATGATCCGGATATCTTCTTTACCATGGCAAAGGGATATGAGGAATGTCCGGAAAGAGGAGCGCGTTGTCATCTGTGCTATGAGATGCGCTTAAAAGCTTCCCTTATAACGGCAGAAAGTCTCGGAGCCACCTATTATGCGACCACTCTCACGCTAAGCCCTCTTAAGGATGCGGCCGTTCTAAACGAGATCGGATACGGACTGGCGCAGGATTTAAAAAGCAGCGTCAAGTGGCTTCCCTCAGATTTCAAGAAAGAGGACGGTTATAAAAAGAGCATAGAACTATCAAAGAAATACGGCCTGTACAGGCAGAATTACTGCGGCTGCCTCTATTCAAGACAGGATCATTGATAAGCCCGGCAAAAGCGGGCGTTTACTATGATAAGAGCATGAACGATCAATACAGATCACATACGGAGACTGGAAAATGAACAAATTATATGAGACCGACAGCTACATAAAGGAATGCGATACCGTCATTACAGACATATCATCGACATCCGGAGGGTATTACATATCTCTGCGAGACAGCATATTCTTTCCTGAAGAAGGCGGACAATATGCCGATACGGGAAAGATCATATCCGGGAAATATGAACTGGATGTACTGGATGGTCAGATAGTAAAGAAGTCTGCGGTTGACATAACAAAAAAACCGGGTGATATACCATCGGAATTGCCCATCGGCATTTGGTATAAGATTGACTACTCGGAATCATGCAAGAGAACTTGCAGCGAATTACCCGCGTTATCTGACACACTTGTCATAAACTCTGAAATCCACTGTATTTTGGACTATAGCAAGCGTTATGACAGAATGCAGAATCATACAGGTGAACATATATTGACCGGAACGGTCCATAACGACTACGGATATAACAACGTCGGATTTCATTTAAGCGACGACGGTCTTGTTACTTTGGACCTTGACGGAACACTTACATATGAACAGATAATCGAAGAAGAAAAAAAAGCAAATGAAGTCATATACAGAAATTGCCCCGTAAAGGCCTCATTTCCGTCGAAAGAAGAATTGGAAAATACGGATTACAGATCCAAGTCCAACATAGATGGACCGGTCAGGCTCATAACGATAGGTGATGATGACGGACCGGTCGATATATGTGCCTGCTGTGCGCCTCATGTGGCTAATACGGGTGAGGTCGGTATCATCAAGGTCATATCGATCGTTAACTGGAAGGGCGGAGTGCGCATAGGCATATTATGCGGAAGACGTGCGCTTGAATACATCAATCACAGGCAGGAGATAATCATGGGGCTTACCGATCTCATGACCACAAATGAAGATAATCTTATTACCGCAGCCGGTAATCATATAGAAGAGATAAAGGAGCTTAAGGCAAAACTCTGCGAAGCATTAGAGGGCGATATCATTTACCGAATAGACAGTGGTGATCCCGATATAGCCCGGACTCATCTGGTTTTCGTGGGTTCTGACTTCCCTGCCGTATCCATGAAGAATATCTATAATCTCCTAAGATCCAGGTTTAAAGGATATGTCGGGGTATTTGCGGGAAATGACGAAACAGGCTACCGCTATAATGCCGGAAGCTCTGATGTCAGCTCAAAGACCCTTATACCGATACTTAACAAACTCGGCGCCAAGGGGGGCGGGAATGACGATATGATACAGGGCCGTATAGATCTGGACCGTTCTTCGGTCGAAAAGGCATTTACCTCAATACAGGCCGTATAAGAACCGCCCGAATAAAAAAGAGCATCGAAACAGGATAACTTCAAAAAAGAGATCGCACGAATGCGATCTCTTTATATTTATACAAATCTTAAATATTCGGCCGGTTATGTCTATTCAGCCTTCTTCTCTCCTGCCTTGGGGATCATAACAAAGCAGATGATAAGCGCTATCACATAAAGAGCTCCCGTTACATATAGAACTGTCTGATAGCCTACGGGATTAACACTCGCCGTCTTACCGTTTGATAATGTGATCTCCTCAAATGTTCCCACATGATTGACTATATATGTAGCCATCTGATTACCGGTAAGTCCTGCTATGGCCCAAGCCGATAAGCACATTCCGTGAACTGCCGAGATGGACTTCATTCCGAAGTGGTCGGACAGAAGCGTGGGCACATTGGAGAATCCTCCGCCGTATCCGGCATTTACGATGATAAGAAGTCCGATACAGAGCCATGCTATCTTATTGTTTATGCCTTGTGTGATTATCGTGGCACCGGTAAATGCTATGGATAAGATGAATATAATCTTATATATCGTATTTCTGTCCTTAAAAGTATCCGCCCATGCCGAGAAGCCGAGACGACCTGCTGCATTGGCAATGGCTGTTACGGTTCCGAGCAATGCCGCAGTGGCAACTGAAAGACCTACCGTATTGAATATCTGCTTCTCCTGAGAGATAAGCGCAAGTCCGCAGGTGATATTGATATAGAACATAAGCCAGATGCCTATGAATGTCTTATTGGAGAATGATGTCTTGAAATTCTTGCCAAGTGTCGCAAAGAACTCCTTGATACCGCCCTCTGCATGCTGCTCTACCCAGTCTGAAGGCTTGCGTAGCAGCAGATGTCCGACAAACATCATCACGCAGTATACACCGCCCATGATGAAGAACATCGGAGCCGGATTATTATCAAATGCATTGAGAATGCTCTGCATTATGGGAGTAGCTATAGCCTTGGCAGCGCCAAATCCCGCTACTGCAAGTCCCGTAGCCAAACCCTTCTTATCCTTAAACCATAACATAAGAGTCTTAACAGGCGAAAGATAACCGGTTCCGAGTCCTATACCCATTATGCAACCGTAGAATAAGAAGATGAGGGGAAGTGATCTTATCATGATCGCAAATCCCGTTCCTACCATACCTGCCGTGAAGCATATCGTAGCAATGAGCGATGATCTGTGAATATCCTTCTCAACCACATCTCCGAGGAATGCCGCAGACATTCCGAGGAAGAATATCGCAAGTGAGAATGCCCAGCCTACCGCACTCTTGTCGGCACCGACATACTCAGCGATCTCTCCGCTGAATGTCGACCAGCAGTATACAGTTCCTATACTGCAGTGTAAGAGCAATGCGGGGATCGCACCTCTGATCCATTTGTTTTCCATTTTGTTACCAACCTTTCATTATGTGATAGTAATATATTATGTTAACTGATCCGTTCTGTACGGATATTACATAAAATACTTAACTCCGCTCTCAAAGATCTTTATATCCTGTTCTCCGTAGATATTAAGAGCCACACCCTTATCTCTTCTCTCTGAATGAGCCATCTTACCCAGTATCCTTCCGTCGGCACTGGTGATACCTTCTATGGCCATATATGAACCGTTGATGTTATATTCTTCATCCATCGATACATTTCCGTCGGGATCCGAATATACCGTAGCTACCTGACCGCCCGATATAAGTCTGTCAAGCCATTCCTTAGGTGCTACGAAACGTCCTTCTCCGTGAGAAGCGGGATTGACATATACACCGCCAAGCTCGGCTCCCGTAAGCCACGGTGACTTGTTGGATACCACCTTGGTATAAACCATTTTGGATATATGACGGTTGATCGTATTGAACGTAAGAGTGGGCGAATCCTCACTCTGGCCCGTGATCCTGCCGTTAGGGACCAATCCGAGTTTGATAAGAGCCTGGAATCCGTTACATATACCCAGGATCAGACCGTCACGCTCGTTAAGAAGTCTCATTACCGCATCCTTTACGGCTTCATTCTGGAATGCCGCAGCAAAGAACTTGGCTGAGCCGTCGGGCTCATCTCCGGCAGAGAATCCACCCGGGAACATTATTATCTGAGAATTATCTATGGCCTTAACATACTCTTCAAAAGATGCGCGGATCTCCGATGATGTACTGTTCTTAAACACGACATCATTTACATTGGCTCCCGCTCTCTCAAAGGCTCTTCTGCTGTCGTACTCACAGTTGGTTCCGGGGAATACGGGTATGAAGACATTGGGCTTTGCCACCTTGTTCTTACATATGTAAATATCTCCCTTGGCATCATACAAAGGCATATTGACCGTATCGGTCGATGTATTTGCTTTGTACGGGAATACCTTATTTAGAGGCTTGCTCCATATATCCACCGCATCGGCCAGATCAAGTGATGCCTCACCGATCGTGAGTTTGCCGTCATCCGTAACGGTTCCTATGACCTCATACGGAATGTCTATGTTATGAAGCTTAGAAGCATCCACCTCCGCAATGATATCGCCCATCCTGTCTGCAAAAATGTCCTCAACCTCGAGTTCATCATCAAACCTCACACCCAGCATATTACCGAATGCCATCTTTGCAACGGATGCCGCTACTCCGTATCTGTCGAGCGTATACGCCGATACGATCACACCGTCTCTTATGAGAGCCGTGATACCGTTATACATCTCCTGAACCTTCTCATAAACAGGTATCTGATAGTCATCCTTCTCAATCTCAAATCTGATGAGTTTATTGCCCGCCGTCTTAAGTTCAGGTGTTATAACATCTGTTATTTTAGCTATATCCACGGCAAACGATACGAGCGTGGGAGGAACATCTATATCATTGAAAGTTCCGGACATACTGTCCTTGCCTCCTATGCTCGGAAGTCCGAAGCCAACCTGAGCATCAAATGCACCGAGCAGAGCCGCGAAAGGCTGACCCCAGCGCACCTTATCCTCAGTCATACGCTTGAAATACTCCTGGAATGTAAATCTTATGTTCTTATAATCACCGCCGGAAGCAACGATCTTGGACATTGATGAAACTATCGCATATATCGCACCGTGATAGGGTGACCAGCTTGACAGATAAGGATCAAAGCCGTAACTCATCATCGTCACGGTGTCCGTATTACCCTTAAGAGTCGGAAGTTTTGCGATCATGGTCTGAGTCTCGGTAAGCTGAGTCTTGCCGCCGTAAGGCATATATACGCTGGCTGCACCTATGGATGCATCAAATCTCTCGACCAAACCCTTCTGTGAGCATACGTTTAAGTTTGAAAGCGTATCCTTAAGAGCTGACGTCGTATCGCCCGCTTCTATATCAGATGCGACCTTCTCATCGGCTATACGTGATATCGGGCAATCCTCATCTGACGGGATGGGCACTTCCACATCCGTCTCCTGATGAGCACCGTTTGTATCAAGAAAAGCACGGCTTAAGTCGACTATCTTCTTTCCTCTCCAGTTAAGTACCAGTCTGGGTTCTCTGGTAACAGTAGCCACTACCGTGGCTTCGAGATTCTCTTGTGCCGCATATCCAAGGAAAGTATCCACATCCTTAGGATCTACTACGACCGCCATTCTCTCCTGGCTCTCGGATATGGCAAGTTCCGTTCCGTCAAGTCCCGCATATTTCTTGGGAACCTTGTCAAGATCGACCGTAAGTCCGTCTGCAAGCTCACCTATGGCTACGGATACACCGCCTGCACCGAAATCATTACACTTCTTGATCAAAGAAGCGACTTCCTCACGTCTGAAAAGTCTCTGTATCTTACGTTCCGTAGGCGCATTACCCTTCTGGACTTCCGCACCACAGGTCTCTATGGATTCCTCCGTGTGGATCTTGGATGAACCGGTAGCACCGCCGCATCCGTCACGGCCTGTACGACCGCCCAAAAGTATTATGATATCTCCGGGATCCGAATTCTCTCTCTTAACGCACCTTCTGGGTGCTGCACCCATTACGGCACCGATCTCCATCCTCTTGGCCACATAACCCGGATGGTATATCTCCTTGACATAGCCTGTTGCCAGTCCTATCTGATTACCGTATGAAGAATAACCTGCTGCCGCACCGGTCGTAAGCTTCTTCTGAGGGAGCTTACCCTTAAGCGTTGCAGATACCGGCACAGTAGGATCCGCAGCTCCGGTCACTCTCATGGCCTGATATACATAGCCTCTGCCTGAGAGCGGATCTCTTATGGCACCGCCAAGACAGGTCGCTGCGCCACCGAAAGGCTCGATCTCTGTCGGATGATTGTGTGTCTCGTTTTTGAAAAATACGAGCCACTCTTCCGTAACCTTGCCCTCACCGTAATCCATCTCCACGGGAACTATCACGGAGCAGGCATTGATCTCGTCGGATACTTCCATATCTTCAAGCTTGCCGGCTGCGCGCAGCTTCTTCATTCCCATAAGTGCGATATCCATTAAGCAGACATATTTGTCATCCCTGCCTGCATAAATCTCTTCTTTTGTATCGAGATAACTCTGATATGTTGTCTCTATGGGTTCCTTATAGTAGCCCTCATCGAAGCTTACATTCTTAAGCTCCGTTGAGAAAGTCGTATGTCTGCAGTGATCCGACCAATAGGTATCAAGCACCCTTATCTCCGTCATCGTAGGGTCCCTGTGTTCCTCTGAGACATAGTAATTCTGGATGTGCTTAAAATCCTTAAAAGTCATGGCAAGAGAAAGGCTCTCATAAAGCTTCTTAAGATCATCCTCACCCATTGAACTGAATCCCGAAATGATCGCAACATCATCGGGCTCGTCATACTCCGTGATAAGAGTATCCGGTATGTTATTGTCTGCTATTCTGGAATCAACCGGATTAACGACATAGTCCTTGATACGGGAAAGCTCTTCTTCGCTGACATTTCCCTTGATGACATATGTCACGGCCGTTTTGATGACGGGAGTTGCCTCCTCATCCAAGAATCTTACGCACTGTTCTGCAGAATCCGCTCTCTGATCATACTGTCCGGGCAGATACTCGACAGAGAACATCTTATCTCCCGGCTCTAATGACAGTTCGTTTTCGTATAATATATCGACCGGCGGCTCCGAGAAAACATAAGAGCACGCTTTTTTGAATGTTTCTTCCTTAAGTCCTTCTATGTCATATCTGATAAGGACTCTTACTCCGCTTACGGATGAGATCCCCAGATAACTGTCTATATCATCCATCAATTCCCCTGATCTTACTGCATAAGGGGCTTTCTTCTCTACGTAGATACGTTTGACATCACTCATGGATCAGTCCTCCACCTCCATGAATTGTCTCATCATGAACACAAGCTCCTTGTCCACCTTCTTTTCAGTAATGCCAACTGTCCTTGCTATGACCTTCATTCCTTCCATGGCATACATCATATTTGCGGCTATCCCCTTAGGGTCATCACACACGAACTCGCCGTTCTCATCACCCTTAAGAAGGATCTTCTCAAGAACCAGTGTGGCTGTTTCGAATTTGTGCTTGGCTCCGCTGTTACGGCCTTCCTGCTTGCATTCGAACGCATATTCATACATTGCCACGCTTAAGCTGTTCTTGCCCTTTAATATCTCCTTCTTCTGTTCCTTTAAGAACCATACAAGAAGCTCTGCGGCACTGGCATCCTTAAGACGTCCGGAGAGACTTCCTGCCAACTCCTCTTCTGCCTCGTCCATGCTCTTAACTACATCTAAGAAAACCTGCTCCGTAGAATCATAGTATATATACAGACCGCCGCGGCTGATACCGCTGGCTTCCACTATATCCTTCATCGTTACGCTTCTGTAGCCCTTGGCTGCAAAAACTTCGGCTGCCTTGTCCAAAATCAACTGTCTCTTAACATCAGCTCTTTCGCTCACTTCTCGTTCCTCCTAATATTCCTTGCGCTCTGCATTGGCCCAGAAATCGATCAGTTCTTTCATCTTTCTGACCAAATGCAGGAAAACTCCGTTATTCATTCCCTCCGACCACAGTCTGGCCTTGGTACGACCACCGAGGATATAATTAGACAATATCCCGCCCAAAACATCCATCTGAAGGATGGTGGCATTGTCTATGAAATCAAGCTCATCCTTCGCGTTCTTTATGTGATTTCTCGTATATGCGTAACGGTAATTCCTGTCCATGAACGAAGTCGCATCGGCAGTCCTTACAAAACTCATCAGATTACTGTCATATACCGGCACAGCCACGGAATTCTCGTGAAGTCCGTCTTCTCCGTAGATACTTGTGACCGGAGTTCCGCTCTTTTGCTCAAGCCAGTTTAAGAATCCTGCGAGTTTGTTCACATCATCCTTGTACTTGTTCATTATCTCATCTGGAGTTAACCCGTCACCAAACATTCCTCTACCTCCGCATACGGTTTTTATTTTACCAATTTTTTCCCATTTTGTACAGTATGTGTTATTATATATATCACAAGTATTTCGGATATCATGGCGCATATCAGGGGAGATTTTTAGATGAGTATGCAGAATTTCGAACAGGATCAGATAATATTCCAGATAGGCCGTCCCAATGACACTTTCTACGTCATCGCTGACGGGACCGTAAATGCACGTGTCGGGATGCAGAATTATCCTCTTAAGAAGGGAGATATCGTAGGCATTTTGGATATTACCTCGACCGAGCATACCTGTGCCTATGTTGCCTCCAGCGATGTAACACTGATCCCCTATCCCTTCGGCAATACCAAAGGGCTCATCACGATGATGAACAAACAGGAGGACCTGCGCAAGCTCATGGTCAACTCCATCAACAGAAATATCTGTGGCATCATCGCCGCTTACACCGAAGATTACAGGAAATGCATGGAGCTTCACAAATATCTTACGGATCTCCAGCAGAAATATCACGAAACGGCAGGCGCACTGCATCTCACCCCCAAGACTCTTCCTTTTATAGACGAGCTGGAGGGCTTTGCTTTTGATGAGGAAATGCCGTTCTGGATGAACGATTTTTATTCAAGTATACGCAAGCTGGTCAAGGAGACATCTCCGTCCATGAGCACCGGGCTCGTGTACGGTTATCTTGAAAGAAGCGGAAAAGACATCGCAAATATCCTCTCTCTTGAGACGGAAGTCAAGAATGCAACGGAGTCATTTACGTCTTACCTTTTAAATGAAGACTATCTTGACTTCTATGATCTGTACTGTGATATGTGCTTAAGGGCGAGTGCCAACGGCGATGACGTATCAGGCATCCTGCCTGTGACCGATGAGATAATAGGCAAATTACTTGAAACAGGCATATGCGACAAGACCCTGATCGATTCAAGAGCAGAGTCGTTCAGATCAAGGATAAGCGCCAAGACCAAGACCAAGGTCGTTCGTTCAAGTGACGATACGGCGATCCAGGCAGAACTTGCCGATGCGATGACCGTCATCCTTAACTTTGCCGAACCCGACCCGACTACAGCCTCCGAGTTCAAGAAGGCGATAGAACAGTTCAAGAAAGTTCCGGATCGTTCTTCTACCGACAAGGAAGTGGATACATTGAGGCGCACGATCACCAAACTGTTCTATGAGGTCTATTACTGTGCCATCCGCAATGCCATCAATAACGATGATATACCGGTGATCGTCCGCATGTTCCTTAATTTCGGCTTTGTTGACATGAAGCTCTGCGGCGATGACAATTCTCTGTCGCTCTATCATATAGCCGAGGAATTCCACGGACACAAGGAACACGGCATATATACGGCTACCGAGTGGTTCCAGGCGATATATAACGGAGAGAAACAGCCCAGTCGTAATGAATTCGATCAGGACTACGCTCAGTATTTAAGAGCCCAGGTCAAAGAAGGCAGACTCTCAAGAGACAAGGAAGCAGCACTCTCTGACAATATTGACGAGAAGCTCAATTTCGAGCTTAAGAACATGTTCCCGACCGTCAACAAGATAACCTTCGGACGTATCTTCGGATACTGCCCGATACTGCTTGATGACAACATCATAAGAAATCCCGAAGACATACTCATGACTCCTTCCAAGATCATAGAGGCCTTAGACCGGATCTGCTCGATCGATTATTCGGCGTTCTACCATGAGTTCATATTCGAAGACACCAAGGTAGGAGTCAAAGATACCGTGATATCCGATATAAGACCTGATGTCATCCTCATGCCCAATGCCGGAAGCCGGGGTGCGATGTGGCAGGAGATCGAGGGCATGAACAGAAGGACACCGGCACGTTTTGTAATATCGGCACTGTATGTCGAGAACGTAGATAAAGCATTCACGAGAATGACGGGCGAGTTCAGATGGGAGATGTGCAAGCGCGAACAGGGTGCCCGCTGGAATGATGTATCAAGTCATTCACTTACGAGCGAATACTGTGACTATGCACAGTTCTTCTCCAAGAACCGGGATCTTTCGTATGAGGCCAAGGAGAAGCTCAAAGAGAATCTCAAGAAATGCAAGAACAGTTTCAAGGAATTGTTCCTGTATGAATACGGTATCTATATGCTGTACGAATCTGCAGGTTCGAGCAGGCTCAATAAAGTCGCCAGGAGCATTCTGTTCAACTTCTGCCCGATGGGCAGGGATATCAGAGAGAAGATCAGCAAGAATGCCATATTTGAAGACTGTCTTTCAAGACACAGGATATCAGTAGGGCAGACCACTCACAGACTCGAAGGCATATTTGCCAAATACCGTAATGCAGGCAAGGATGTGCCTCAGGAATTCATCACTCTTCAGGATCTTGTAGAGAGATGATCTTTATCGGATCCCCGCATATAGTTCTCAAAACTACATAAAGCAGCTATCCCGATTTTTATAATAAACTAATCAAAATTGTTATATCATTTTATATATAATGGTGTTATAGTAGTATACGGTTAGTTTAGTTGATTATAAGCTATTTCCGAAAGAATTCCCCTTTTACACAGGAAAGTGGCGCAGGTAACCCCCTGCGCCACTTTCTCTTTGTATGCATCATATAAAAACGAAGTGATCTTTCGATCACTTCGCCTTACCGCAACATTTCTTATATTTCTTACCGGAACCGCAGGGACAGGGATCATTGGGATAGATCTTGGTCTCATTAACCACTGTCGTAGATCTCTTCTGTTCCTTATACAGTTCCTTCTGCCTCTCTTCGCTGAATATATCGTTCCATTCGGGCAACCCGTAGAGCCAGTCGGCTCCTGCTGCCACCATGTTCTTATACAGGCTTTCCTTGTCGAACTTAAGCGATACTTCCGTATTCTCATCCATCTCCTCAATGGGATTGGGTGTGACAAGACTGTCATTGATACCGTCTAAGAATCCGACCATGATCTTAAGTTCAACGCCGTATTTCTCAGCCAGCTTTTCAACTGTTCCCTTTACCTCGGTATCAGGTTCTTTAAGAAGCTGTGAATATATTCCTTTTTCCTTCTCGAAATAATCTGCCCAGAGTTTCTGAAGCGCTCCTCTGTCTGCCGTTTCCGAATAGGCTTCTTCTCTCCATTTCTCCAATAGTGTCTTAGCCATCTTGCTGCTCATTCTCCTTTCTTCTATCCATCATCCTGTCATACAGGAACAGATTGATCCATACGATCACGGGGAGTATTATCGTTGCCCCCATGGAAGCAAAGAACCATCTCTGCCATCCGTCAAAATCCATTATAGCAAATATAAACGATAATAGATACATAAGCAAGAGTATCGCTACTCCGCCAAGTGCCGCCACTCTTTTTATCTTTGTTCTCTTCTTGTCCATATCCGATCCTACATCGATCTTGATGCCACAACATCAACTCCCAAGCCGCACACGTCAGAGATCACCACATCGCCTCTTGATATCGGGCTGCTCACTTCCACACCGTCTAATGCCTTCATAACATCCATCATCCTGTCTTTCGGTATCGGGGATGACAGGATCACCGGCAGTCTGTCATACAGGCCTCCCTTTATAATCACTGTGGATGTCAGCTGCCTCATGGGATGTGTCAGTTCGTTTCTGACATATTCCTCACCTCTGGGGCAGAAATTGCCTTCTATGGACAGTATATCACCTTTGTCGTTAAGGGTTGCCGTCACATCACATCCACGGGGACATACTATGCATGTATATGTTTTAGTCGTCTCTCCCATCATAACTCCTCTAATGCCAGGACAAATCTGCCCTTTGCTGCACCGAATTCCGCTTTTTTGACTTCTATCTTCTCCATCTCACTCGGTGCGACTCTCAGTTTCTTTATCTCTTTGATCAGCTTGTCGCCGTTTTTTAACGTCAGTTTAACGTTTCTGGCATTTCCTGTCACCCTGCATTTGATCTCCATGCTCTCCTCCATGGCCTCAGTGTCAATATAAGAAGGCAGGACATAACTTATACCGTTTCCGGCCTCGATCACGGAATCTTCTTTTCTTATGAGTTCGCCCCTAAGATACTTGGCTGCGGCTGCTCCCGCCTCTTCGCCTTCCATGCTCACAAAATCGACCAGGTCATGAACATGAAGCCCGTTTCCGCAGGCAAATACACCGGGGATACTGGTCTCCATATGCTCATTTACCGTCGCGCCCTTGGTCTTATTATGGAGTTTGATACCTGCTTCATTTAGCAGCGCCGTATCAGGTATGAGACCGACCGACAGAAGCAGTGTATCCACATCGAAATCCATCTCCGTTCCCGGTATCGGAGTCAGCTTCTCATCGACTTTGCTTATCGTGATACCGTTTAACCTGGCCTTCCCCCGGATGTCCGTGACCGTATGGCTCAGATACAATGGTATATCAAAATCATCCAGACACTGCTTGATATTACGCGGCAAACCGTTGGAATAAGGCATGATCTCAGCGACTCCGAGAACCTTAGCCCCCTCTAATACCATGCGTCTCGCCATTATAAGTCCTATGTCGCCACTGCCCAGGATAAAGACTCTTTTGCCGACCATATAGCCCTGCATATTGATGTATTTCTGCGCAGTTCCGGCCGTCCATACCCCGCTCGGCCTGTATCCGGGCGTCGCAATGGCACCTCTGCTCCTCTCTCTGCAGCCCACTGCCAGCACTATCGCCCCGGCTTCCACCGTAACATAGCCTTCATTCGGATTGACATATGTGATATGTTTATCGGACGTAAGATGAATGACCGTTGTCGAAGTCCTTACATCCACTGATGTCTGTGCAAGGCTGTCCTTCCATTTCTCAGCATAGGCAGGTCCTGACAGTTCCTCCCCGAAGCGATGGAGTCCGAACCCGTTATGTATGCACTGAAGGAGAATGCCGCCAAGTTCCGCATCCTTCTCAAGCAGCAGGATATCCTTACACCCGTTATTATATGCTGCTATAGCCGCCGCGATCCCCGCACTTCCGCCGCCGATCACGACCAGTTCTCTTTTTATCATGATCACAGCGCTCCTTTCTTGGTCTGTCCGATCAACATCACCGACTCGGCAGAGTCATATCTTATATCAGCCCGGTCAACCCCGAGTTCCCCGGCCAGTATATCCACTATAAGCGGTTCGCAGAATCCTCCCTGACATCTGCCCAGACCCGGCCCTACGCGCTTCTTGACACCCTTTACAGTCGTAGCTCCAACCGGTCTGTTGATCGCTTCCTTTACCTCTCCCTTGCTCACAAGGCAGCATCTGCAGACTATCCGGCCGTAATCGGGATCTTTGCTTATCAGTTCGTTTCTCTCTTCATCGCTCATCCCGGTCATGAATGTTATCGGCTTTCTGTGCACATAATCGCTTGCATTTTTATCCGGATATGCATCTTTAACAAAATTGTCGATCACATATTCGGAAATGGCAGGAGCCGAAGCAAGTCCCGGAGACTCTATACAGGCCACATTGACAAAACCCGCCAGCGTCTTTGACTCTTCTATGACGAAATCATGCGTATCTCCGGACGGACGCAAACCCGCAAAAGTCCTTATCACTTTATCGAAAGGCAGGTTCTTGACAGTCTTGGACGCACGGGCCTTAACATCATTTAACGCCTCACTCGTATTGCAGACTGCCTCCTTGTCATCGACCGGCTGTGAATTGGGACCGATCAGAACGTTATTGTGTATAGTCGGAACAACTAATACCCCCTTGCCATCGGGTCCCGGAACGGGATATATCACCCTGTTTACAACCGGCTTAGCCATCTCGTCTATCACATAATACTCACCCCTTCTGGGCTTTATATGGAAATCCGGCTCTCCCTTAAGTGCCATTGCGTATATTCTGTCGGCATATACACCGGCCGCATTGATCACCATGTCCGCCTCATAAACGCCTCTGTCGGTGGTGACTTTATATCTCTCTTCCTTGGTTATGTCAACCACCTCTTCGCTGAGCTTAAGGTCCACGCCGTTCATAACAGCTTCTTCCATCAACGCAATGGCTATATTCCACGGATATATGATACCGGTCGTAGGGAATTCCAGTACTCTGATCACATCATCGCTCAGATTCTCTTCCAGTTCCCTGGCACTGTCACCGTCCATATCCCTGTACTCGATATCACGCTCCCCGGCTCTCTCTGCCAGAGTATCTAATATCCGGCTCTCAGCTTCGGATGTGGCAGCGACAAAAGCTGAGCATCTTACATATGGCTCGCCCAGGCTTTCACAGATCCCGGGATACATACGGTTACCCCTGACATTGAGCTTGGCCTTGAGCGTTCCCGGTTCAGGATCATAGCCCGCATGCACGATGGCACTGTTTGCCATGGTCGCACCGTTTGCAACGTCCGCCTCCTTGTCGATCACAAGTACATTACAAAGTTTTTTCGAAAGATCATGCGCTATAAAACTGCCGATGATCCCCGCACCGATTATTATTATGTCATACATAGATCAAGTCTCCAATCTCTGTAAGTATACCATAGCCCGAACGATACATAAATCGTCTCGGGCTATGTACAGGTCTGTATATCATTTTCGCTTCAGTCTGCGAGTATCCTCCGGCTTAAACTACCTCTAAGAGTTCATCAAACTGTTCCTGAGTGATAGGCTTAGAGTAGAAGTAACCCTGTGCATAATCACAGCCGACCTCACGCAGGAATCCGACCTGCTCCTTTGTCTCGACACCTTCACAGACTACGCGGAGGTTAAGCTTCTTAGCCATATCAATAACACTCGGTATTATTATCTTTTCATCCGGATCGTTCTCGAAATCATTTAAGAATTCCTTGTCAAGCTTAAGCACATCCAAAGGAAGCTTGGTCAGAACGTTAAGCGATGAATAACCCGATCCGAAGTCATCCATGGATACCTTCACGCCGAGATCCCTGAGTTTGTTCATGAGTAAGATCGTATCATCCACTTTGTCCGTGAATACGGTCTCGGTAAGCTCAAACTCCAAATACTGCGGCGGTATCTCGTATTTGACGATAAGGCTCCTTATATAGCTCACAAGTTCATTGATAGAGAACAGATGGACTCTCGATACGTTGACCGATACCCTGACGATCCTCTTGCCTTCGTCCATCCTGCGGCGCAGGTACTTGCATACTTCATCATATACGTAGTAATCAAGGAGCGTTATGCTCTTGTTCTTCTCGAATACCGGAATGAAATCGTTGGGGAAGATGAGTGTGCCGTCCTGCTTCTTCCATCTGATCAATGCCTCTGCACCTTCTATCTCATTGGTGACAAGATCGACCTTAGGCTGCATATATACGACAAATTCGTGATTTCTGAACGCATCCTCCATATCGTTGGCATAAGCCACCTCTGCACGAACCTCAGCGCCCATGCCCTCGTTGTATACGATACATCTGGGACTGTCGGGAAGCTTGGCTCTCTTACGTGCCATATTTGCATTGGAGATTATGTTCTTAAGCGGTACCGGACGCCCGCAGATCTCAAACGTGCATACACCTATATCGAGAATGAGCTTGCTGTCTATGTATTCCCTCTGCATCCTGTCGGCAAACAGCTTGCTGGCTCTCTCGAAGGCCGATACGATCTCCTCTTCGGTCCTGTTACCCATACGCGCTAACATTACCATATTGTCGGAGAATACACGGCTTCCGTATACGAAGAATTCTCCGTATCCCGATGCTTCGTTTACGAGTTCCCTGAGTATCTTATCACCGGTCTCGTAACCGTACGTCTCATTGACGTATTTGAAGTTACTGAAGTCCATATATACCATGGCGTAATTGCCGTGTGGCGCATTCTCGATATACTCGCTGACCATGGTGAGGAACTTCTCATATGTCATGAGTCCGGTCACTCCGTCGTAACCCGTGAGTCTCTCGATAGTATCGGATGCATCCTCATACGCTTTCATCTTGAGCAGATAAGACGATACCACGTTGGTAACGGCTCTTATCGTCGTAAGATCACCTGCCGTCCATGCCCTCGGTCCTGAGAAATCGACGAAATCTATGCTGCCGGCAAATTCTCCCTTGTCCGTAAACGCACATCCAACATAGGACTTGGCTCCGGATATGAGCATCAGCTGCCTCGTTACGGGATTAGCTATATCCATAACGCTGTCGCATACTATGATATTGTTGTTCTCTCTGTATTCTTCGAGCATATCCGACCACTGCTCGAACGTGTATGTCATCTCGGCGCCGTCGAAGTCCATCTCGGGAACGGTACAGCACTGATACATATTGACAGTCCTGAATTCCTTGCCTACACGGGCTTTGATCCTTATACCTCCGAGGCTCATCTGTCTTGCCACCTGTCTTATGAGAAGGTTGATGGCACTGTCTGTATCCTTAGACTCATCTATCAGTTTGAATGCAAGTTCTATAAGGGAATCCGAAGCATTTCCGCTCTCCATGGCTTCTCTGTCAAGTCTCGCTATCCTCTCACGCCTCTCCTCGATAGGATATTCATTATATACATCCTCTTTGGCCGCAAGGTAGAATCCGTAACAGTTCTTGCCTGCGCTCTTTGCATGGAACAGGGCTTTCTCGGCCTTATCGAAGAGTGTCTCAAAGTCTTCACCGTCAGTAGGATATACGGAAGCACCTATTCCGACTGTCGATCCGAAGCTTACATTCTCCCCGACATAAGTATGGTTGATGACTCTCTGTATCTCTCTTATCTTCTTGTCGATATCACGAACATCCACGATGTTCTTCATCAGGATGACGAATTCATCTCCCCCGATCCTGCCGAGCACATCCGTGGGATAGAATATCGCATCCAGATCGGATGCAATGTTCTTGAGTATCTCATCACCGAAAGCTTTACCCATGCGGTCACAGAGTATATCGAAATTATCTATATCGATGGCAAGTATACCGGCAAACTCGGGTCTGTCGCTCTCTTCCTGCTTCTTAAGGAAGTCGTCGATGAGCTCTCTTGCATAATCTCTTCTGTAGAGCTTGGTCAGAGGATCACGCATGTTCTCATCGGCCTGTCTGATCTCCATGCGCTTAAGCTCGTCGATATTCTCCATAACGCCGACGACCTTTATCACATTGCCCTTTTCATCCTTAATGGAATGACCTCTTATCGCAAACCACTTATAATCCGCATTCCTGTCTCTTAAGCGAAACTGCCTCTCTATGACTTCGACACCGTTATCGCAGTCAGATATGAAATCATCAAAGCGATCCCAGTCCGCATACAGAACATAACGCATACGCTTGACCGAATCGCGGAAATTCTCTATATATCTCTCTTCACCGTAATTGCCGTCCTTACTCTTGGCAGTCATAAAGCAGTCGCCGGGAATATCGTATTCGAATATACGCTCTATTCCGACGGCAACAAACGACTTAAGACGGTTCCTCTCATTAATGAGCTCCGTTCTTCTGCGACGGGCTCTCTGTTCAATGAGATAGGTCATCTGATTAAGGAAAAGTGCGACTGAAAGGATAATGATAAATGCATAGGACCTGTCTTCCGATGTCGATATATCGCCCCGGATATACGGTATAGCGGCATATAGTCCGGACATCGCCATACATGAGAAAGCTACTATCACCGATAATCTCGTGCTGCTGTATGCGATCGTCAGTATGGAGAAAGGTATGGCGATATATGCACATTCATAACTGTCGTCGGTAAGGAGCAGGAATGCATAGAAGACTAAGAACAGGCCGAATACCATAAATCTTATGTTCCGGTCTCTGTGTATCAGTTTGTAGAAGCCGAACTTACCGATCGCAACGGGAAGCCATAACAAAATATAGAAGCTGACGGATATCAAAAGATCTATCCCTTCAGCTCCCGTAATATCATACATATCAAGTCTTCCGAAAAGTGTCATCACCAATGCACAGACCGCGTAACACAACAAGACAACCCTGTCAACTCTGGCTGTCTCAGATAGTCCCGTCATTTTGATGAAACGCTTGGAATGGAAATTCATAACCCTCCGAATACCCAATACACCTATTTAAACCAATATAGCATAATGCACAATTCTGCGCCATAGTACTATAGTACCTCACACGCTTTCGGACCAGTATTTTGCTGACTTTTTTAGTAGTACTAAAATAACACCACAAAATATTGTGGTGTTATACATTTTTGACTTATTCAGTATGTTTTAGTACCTGTTCAAGCTCTGCTCGGGCCTGCTCGTATTCCTCAAAGAGAATGGTCTGAAATCCCGCTGCCGCACCTGCAGCCACATTATCCTCCAGATCATCTATGAAAACGCAGTTTGAAGGGGTAAGAGCGTATCTGTCCGTCAGGCATCTGTATATGGCAGGATCCGGTTTGATGAGTTTTACTTCATAAGAGAATATCCCGCCATCCACATATTCAAGGAAACCAAGAGCATCGGCACACTCCTCATAAGCCCTTTTTGAGAAGTTTGACAGAAATAACACCCGTAATCCCCTTCTCTTCAGTTCCTGTATCCAGGGAATGGCGTAATCTGCCGGAGTCAGTATCCCGGTAAAGCATTTCATCGTTTCTCTTATCTGCTCTTCCACGCCTTTATCAAGGCTCACAAACAAGTTGACGATCTCGTCATTTGTCATGACACCTCTGTCATATTCCTTCCAGTACCGGCTTTCTATCGTCGAATCACCCACTCGCTTGCATATATCCTCGCTGTATCCGAATGACCTTATGAAATCCTGCCATCCGAAACGAGTCAGAACATTGCCCACATCAAATATCACGGTATCTATCATTTGGAATACTTGCTCTTTCTGTAGATGATATCATCTCTGCCGGGGCCGTTAGATACCATAGTTATGGGATAACCTATCTTATCTTCTATGAACTCGATATAGTCCCTGCACTCCTTGGGAAGCTTATCATATTCTCTGATGCCTCTGATATCACATTTCCAACCCGGGAGTTTCTCTATCACGGGCTTAGCTTTCTCAAGCAGTCTGGTGACCGGGAATTCATCCGTAACCTTACCGTCTATCTCATAGCCCACGCATACCGGGATCTCATCAAGATAACCCAGCACATCGAGCACAGTGAACGCAACATCCGTTGTACCCTGCATACGGCAGCCGTACTTACTCGCCACGCAGTCAAACCATCCCATTCTCCTCGGACGGCCTGTCGTTGCACCGTATTCTCCGCCATCGCCCCCGCGACGTCTCAGTTCATCCGCTTCATCTCCGAATATCTCAGAAACAAAAGCACCTGCTCCGACTGCAGAAGAGTATGCCTTACATACCGTCACTATCTGCCCGATCTCATAAGGCGCGATACCCGCTCCTATGGCACCGTAAGCCGCAAGCGTTGATGAGGAGGTTACCATCGGATATATTCCGTGATCGGGATCCTTGAGAGTACCGAGCTGTCCCTCCAAAAGCACCGTCTTACCTTCTTTAAGCGCATTTGATATATACAAAGAAGTATCGCATACATAAGGCGCTATCATATCCCTGTATTCATGCAGTGTATCAAGCAGAGCTGCCGGATCTATCTTCTCTTTGTGATACATATGTTCAAAGAGGATGTTCTTGATCTCACATACTCGCTCCACCTTCTCCTTAAGCAGCTCATCATCAAAGAGTTCGCTTACCTGGAAGCCTATCTTCGCATATTTGTCTGAATAGAAAGGAGCTATACCCGATTTGGTCGAACCAAAGGATTTGCCTGCGAGTCTCTCCTCTTCATACTGATCGAGCAGTATATGATAAGGCATAACGATCTGTGCCCTGTCTGATACTAAGATCCTGGGCTTGGGAACTCCCTTATCCACGATCGACTGTATCTCGTTCATGAGAATAGGGATATTGAGAGCTACCCCGTTGCCGATTATACTTGTTGTGTGATCATAGAACACACCGCTGGGCAATGTATGAAGAGCAAACTTGCCGTATCCGTTGACAATAGTATGTCCGGCATTTGCTCCTCCCTGGAATCTTACTATGATATCGGCCTTAGCCGCCATCATATCAGTTATCTTTCCCTTTCCTTCGTCGCCCCAATTGGCTCCTACAACCGCTTTAACCATAATGACCTCCTAAACGTTTATCTCTGCGTTCATTCCGAGACTGTCACGATTCTCATCAAGAATGGGACGGATCACGTCTCTTAAGAACACTTCAACCTGTCTTGCACTTCTTCCCACGTATTTCTCCGGCTTCATGGCCTCCTTAAGTTCCTCAAGGCTTAAGCCGAATGACTCATCTGCCGCGATCCTCTCTAACAGATCATTGTCCCTGCCTTCTTCTTTGACGGCTCTTCCGGCCTGCATCGAAAGCGTGCGGATCTTCTCATGAAGTTCCTGTCTGTCTCCGCCTGCTTTGACCGCATCCATCATGATATTCTCGGTAGCCATGAACGGCAGTTCCGCCATCATATGCTTCTCTATGACTTTGGGATACACCACAAGTCCGTCTACCACATTGATGCACAGATCCAATATACCGTCTACAGCAAGGAATCCTTCCGGTATGGCCAGTCTCTTATTGGCCGAATCGTCAAGCGTCCTCTCAAACCACTGCGTTGCAGAAGTTATCGCCGGATTAAGTGCATCACAGATCACATATCTGCTAAGAGAGGCGATCCTTTCGCTTCTCATGGGGTTTCTCTTGTATGCCATTGCAGACGAGCCTATCTGACTCTTCTCAAACGGCTCCTCCACTTCTTTAAGATGCTGCAAAAGCCTTATGTCATTGCTCATCTTGGTGGCTGATGCCGCGATCCCCGCAAGCACATTCAAGACTCTTGTATCGACCTTGCGCGAATATGTCTGTCCCGAAACCGGAACACATGCGTCAAAGCCCATCTTCTTTGCGATCTTAGGATCTATCTGATCTATCTTGTCCTCATCTCCGTTAAAGAGTTCTAAGAAAGAAGCCTGTGTACCCGTAGTACCTTTGCTTCCGAGCAGCTTCATTCCGGAGATCACATAGCATATGTCTTCATAATCCATGGCAAACTCATTGAGCCATAAACTCGCTCTCTTGCCCACGGTGGTCGGCTGGGCGGGCTGGAAATGCGTGAAAGCCAAAGTCGGCTGATCCTTGTATTTTTCCGCAAAATCCGCAAGCTCGCTCATAACGTTTAAAAGTTTGCGCTTAACGAGCTTAAGAGCCTCGGTCATAATGATGATATCTGTATTGTCCCCGACATAGCAGCTCGTAGCACCCAGGTGAATTATGCCCTTGGCCTTGGGGCACTGTACGCCGTATGCGTATACATGGCTCATTACGTCATGACGCACCTCTTTCTCTCTGGCCTTGGCCACATCATAATTGATATCATCCAGATGGCTCCTTAACTCTTCTATCTGCTCATCCGTGATGTCAAGTCCAAGCTCCTTCTCTGTCTCTGCGAGCGCAAGCCAAAGTCTCCTCCAAGTCCTGAACTTCTTGTCCTGAGAGAAAATATGCTGCATCTCCTTGCTCGCATATCTCTCCGAAAGCGGACTGATAAAACCGTCTGTACCCATTGTTCTCCTCTCACTTCCTTATGCTTCCGATAAAATCTCTGACTCTGGGATTGTCCGAAGCAAACAGTTCCTCCGGAGTCCCTTCTTCCACGACGTAACCCTTTTCTATGAACAATATCCTGTCGGACACTTCTCTTGCAAACTCCATCTCATGGGTGACGATGACCATCGTCATATGCTCATCCGCAAGACGCCTTATCACGCTTAACACTTCGCCTGTAAGGAGCGGATCCAAAGCCGAAGTCGGTTCATCAAAGAACAATATCTCCGGTTCTAATGCCAGCGCTCTTGCTATGGCCACCCTCTGCTGCTGTCCGCCGGACAGCTCGCACGGATAGGCATTCTCCTTGTCACTTAAGCCGAACATGTCAAGCAGTTGCCTTGCCTTGCTCACAGCTTCTTCCCTTCCGACACCCGCTACGCTTATGGGCGCATCGGTAATGTTCTGTATCACCGAATAGTGCGGGAAAAGATTGAAGTTCTGGAATACCAGCCCGAACGATCTCTTTATCTTCCTAAGATCTTCTTTGGAAGCATATACACTCTTATCTCCTTCGCTCTTAGCGGCATATCTTCCGGAATAAATAAGTGAACCGTCATCCATCTCCTCAAGCAGAGTCGCACATCGAAGCAGCGTCGACTTGCCCGAACCTGAAGGACCGATCACGGATACCACCTCACCCTTATTAACCTTGAGCGAAATGTCGAACAACACGGAAGTATCCCCGAAATGCTTCTTCATATGTTCTATTGTAAGAAGGTTTCTGTCTTCCATATCAGTCCTTGATCCTTATCTGTAGTAGGAGAGTTTTTTCTCAAACTTCTCCATAATAAATGCAACTACGTAGTTGAACACAAAATAAAACAGTCCTGCGACCATGAGTGCCGTGACCGATGCCTGTTTGGCAGAGATCTGCTTGGCTATCGTGAACATCTCCGCAACAGCGATCACAAAAGCAAGCGATGTATCCTTGACTAACGTTATGGTCTCATTGGTCACCGGAGGCAGTATACGCTTGATCACCTGCGGGAATATGATCTTGAAAAATGTCTGCGACTTACTGTATCCCAATACCGCAGCCGCTTCATACTGCCCGACGGGCATCGATTCTATGCCTGCCCTGTATATCTCGGCAAAATAAGCCGCATAATTGATCGAAAACGCGATGATCACGGCAATGAACCTGTATTCCGGTGCTATCGGTATCCCGAATATATAGAACGGCGCAAAATACACCACTATAAGCTGCAGCATAAGTGGTGTACCTCTCATTATCGCTATATAAACCTTGACTAACCCCTGCAATATTCTGTTTCTTGACATTCTTCCGAACGAGACTAAAAGTCCTAACGGAAGCGAGAAGAGCAGCGTCAGAAGGAATATCTCCACCGACACCACCATTCCCGAGAGTAACTGCATAAAAGTCGTACTCATATCCTACCTGTTATTTACCCAGACATACACTGTCAGTAAGCCCGAAATCCGAATAGTTTCCGGCGATCTTCATAAACGTGCCGTCATCGACCATCTCAAGGAGTGTCTTCTCTACGGTATTCTTAAGCTCTTCATTACCGAGCTTAAAGCCAATACCATACTGCTCCAAAGAAAGCTTGTCGTCGAGAATGACATATGCACCTGCTTCTCTCTGTGAAACCTGGAAATTGGCAACACCTATATCAAGTGCGAGACAATCTATGGCACCGGCCTCGAGATCCATGAATCCCGTATTGTAATCGGCATACTGTATAAGATTCGCAAATGAATCCTTAAGTTCGATATTCTCAGGAGTCTCTTCGTCTTCAAGTGCGGCGAGTGCCGATGAATCCTTCTGTACTCCTACTGTCTTGCCTGCAAGATCCGCTTTGGTCTTGATCCCTGATGAAGCGGATACCACAAATACCTGGCTGTTGTCCACATAAGGCACAGACCATGTATACTGATCCTCTCTTCCGTTGATCGTAAAGCCGTTCCATATACAGTCTATGGCACCTGAATTAAGCTCCATATCCTTGGCATCCCAGTCGATCGGCTGCTTTATGAGTTCCCATCCGTTACGCTTACATACTTCCGCTGCAAGATCCAGATCAAAGCCCACATACTCACCGGTGCTCTCATCCAGATATCCGTAGGGAGGAAATTCCGCATCAAATCCTACAGTAAACGTCTTTCTGTCAGATCCGCCCGCATCCTGCTTTTTTCCGCATGATACAAGAGCGATCGTGCATATCATCAAACAAATGACCGTGATAAACTTTTTCATGTTATTTCCGTTCCTTCCTCATCAAAACTATCTTGGTAGCGCGCTAAAGCGACTTGATAATAGTACCCTACGGGCACATTTCTGTCAACATCATCTCGAATATCTCTCTACCATGTTAAGGGCTTCAGATGCATACTCCGGATACTGTCTCACGAATTCCTTGAGTTCATCCTGTCCCTCTTTGGCCAGCCTCTTATTATAATCCATTCTGGCTCTTAATTTCTGCCTCTGCAAAATATGTGCGTGTCTGAGTTCCACCATCTCGTTGTGCTCTATTATCGCAAGCGGATTATGAAGCCAGGCATATACGTCGTTTAACTGATATTTTCTTAACTTATGAAGCAGTTCGGCCTGATAGAAGGTCAGTTCCTTTTCATTTAATTCAGCCTGCTGCCGCTGATCCCTCTCAATCTCGTACATCTCCCAGACTCTCTTGAGTTCTTTGGCGCTCTTGGTATTATATTTGGTATACAGATAGTCTAAAAGATTGGTATTGTTGACATACCGGATCTTTACGGTGTTCTGCAAGAGGATCAGCCTGTTGATCCCCTTCTCGACTCTTTTTAATTCCTTGGTTGCGTCAAGATATCTTACGTAGAGGAAGGTGATGACGACGGCCGCCGTGAGCGAAGTCACTATATAACCGATCTGTGTATCCATCTCAAACCCGAATTGGAGCACGAGCAGCATGATCACACAAAGCACTGCCGCGAACACGCAAATGATCGTCATACCCCTTAAATTGCCTATATCCGTCCTTAACTCATCCTGCCTGTACAGATACGCATGTTTCTCGCCTTCCAGTTTCCTAAGGTCATCCTTGATAAGGCCCTTATATCTCTCCGCCTCTTCCATATCCTCACAGGCCTTTGGCATGTTCTCTTCGAATCGCTCCATGCTCCTGAACTGCTCGTCCGTTATGGCGCTTCTCTTGGCCTCATAATCCTTGGCCTCTTCCTCATACTGAAGGATATTTCTGGCCGAATCCTGAAGCCCGACCTTCTCACTGACCGGCAGGGAATCTATCTCATCCATATCCTTTAACATGGCTGTCACCTGATTATACTCCGTTGAGAGCTTATCAAGTTCCACAGACGCATCCCTTACCTGCTCCACGAGACTCCTTATGTATTTCTCTCTCTGGACTTCATCGCTCATCTTGAACAGATGGCGCTCTTCCATTATATGGTCCCAGTCCCATTCGAATTCTTCTTCGAGTCCTTCATCCATCTCAAGATCTGAGAACTCGTCATATCCTGTTCCGAACAGTTTGGACAACAGTTTTGAACCAAAACCCATCAGTAACCTCCGGTTCTTCCTCTGAATACCTGATTTCTGTATTCCTCTTTGACTTCTTCAGTCAATGTTTCTATCCCGTCATAGTAATCGGTTCCCTGGCTCTTGTTTTTACCTATCTCGGCTATATATCTGCTCACGGGCCCGGATCCGAATCCGTCCTTTACGGTACTAAACCTTTGTTCCACTTCAAGGGAATCCTCATACGTCTCCTTATGCGATGACAGATAACTCAAATAATCGGATGAAGACATATACATCTTCATCGCACACAGCATCGATACATAGCTCTCCGTATTGGCAAATATCTTATATGCCATCTCAAAGCTCTCCGCGGCCCTCTGAAACATGAACAGTTTCGCCTGACACACTCCTAAATTGTGATATACCTTGGCCCTGAACCTGTCATCTCCCGCATCATTGTCTCTTATCATCTGATCATATTCATCCATCGCCAGTCCGAATTTACCGGCCTTTAAGAATCCGTCGGCTCGAAGCTTCCTTCTTTCACTTGTCGAAAGTCCGCCGTTTTGTCCTATCTCACGAATAAGAGCATTCCATTCATCCGTCGAGTAGAATCCGACCCGCTCGGACAAGATCGTCACCAACTTAGCCAAAGCATCGTTCTTTCTGCATATCTTATTGATCTCTCTGCCAAGTTCCTTTAGGTTTAAGGACTCGCTGATCCAATCGGCAAGCTCGTATGTAACGAAATCATCATCCAGAAGATAGGCATTGTGATACAGGTAATAGCACAGTTCTTCTATACAGTATATGTTCCTGCAGTCACCCGAAAGATAATATGGAGTTTTCGAATATTCACCCTGACAGAGTATCAGATTGCTCATACAGGTTCTTCTCCTCCCATAAGTGATATCGTCCTGGTAAACAACTGATCCGAAGCCGGATAGAATTCACCGAAGCCTAAGTCCGTGACATTGAGCCTTAACATATCCTCGGATTCCATGATGGCTTCTATCCTTAAACGCACCGACTTGGGCTCATGGTCCTTAAGCCCGTCCAGAACGATCTCTATATGTCTTACGCCCCTTCCGTCAAGAGGCGTTATGGTTATGGTAAACGTATTGCCTTCATCAAGTATGACTTCCACGCGCTTTCTTGAATCAAACCAGTTCTCTCCTCCGTCTAAGAGCGCATAATAAGACTTTTCCTTACCCCGGATCACATCCATTCCTATATTTGCCTTGAGCTTGTCATTACCGAGGAATACTATCTTCTTATTCTCGCCGGACGATGAGGCAAGCTTATCCTGCATGGCATAACAAGCTCCTCTGCTGTATAGATTATTACCCTTAAACAATCTTCTGTTACGACAAAGTTCGGCCAGTGAATCTCTGCACCAGTCACCATTAAATCCGTCACCAAGCAGATATGCGCAGCTCACTAACTGTCCGTCCGTTGTCTCATGCACGATATCCAAGAATCTCCTGTCCTTATCCCTGTCATCTTCCTTGTCGAGCGCAAATTCCTGCCTGTCAACGAAGCAGACCACAGGGCGGGTTATCCTGTTTAACCTGAACTTAAATCCCGTGATCCTGCTGCCGTTATAGTCGTATACGACCACATCTCTCTTCCACAGTTCTTCAGGCTGGTTGATGACATAATAGAATATACTCTCCTCCCTGCCCATGAAACTGATCCTCGCAGACTTGAAATCCAGCGAAGAAGTAACAACACTCAATACTTCGATAGCTCTCTTGGTAAGATTCGGGACAGTGAACATGATACCCGTCACGTCCTTCTTGTTGACCAAATTGGTCAGCAGATTCAGAGTCCTCCTTACATAAAGCGTCAGAAGAGCAAGGGGATCGAACTTTTCTCCGCCTACCGTCACCGATTCTCCTACCAGGGCTCTGTCCCACAGCCTTCCGATGAGCTCACCTTCATGCGCCTCACTGTAAGCTGTCGCATCAGCACCAACAAACCATTGATTGACTTCGCTGCGCTTAAAGAGCACGGGCGGGATGCAATACTCCTCTTCTCCCTCACGTATGCTGACGGTCTTGGCCAGAGCATCACCCGCTGTATAGTAGCTTATCTGAGAATATTCATTTGACAGGTCATAGCCGACTATGACAGATTTGTTAAATTCAAACATAATTTTGCATGATCCTTACATGAATACCTACTGGATATTAAATAACCGATCCGTTATATATTCCTTCTCCTTGTACTCTTCAAGGAGTCTTAATGCCGTATCGTAATCTCCCAGGGTCGAAGCCATGGCGATATCATTTATGAGATTGAACCTGTCCGCAAGATCCGAAGAATCTACATCATTCTTATTTGCCGTTCCGCTCTCAGTCAACTCTTCCATTCCGGAGTGCTCTTCGGTCACATAGTACTGCAGCGTCTCTCCGAAGAACAGGAGGAAGCTTTTGGTATAGATACCCCCGTATATCTCCTTCATCTCATCCCTTGTATATCCGTAATTGGAACTGTTCTCACTGCTGATGAAATAGTTGATCGTCACCCTTGATCCGGGTTCACCCCTGTATTCTACCACCGTCAGCTTGCTCATCTCCTCCGATTCTCTTGATACCGAAGCAAATGACTGCATGAACGGCATTATTATCCCGTCCTGCACATAGAGTTTCTTAATGTATCTCCTTATATGCTCTGCCGTATTGTCGCTTAATTCCGAAAGTTTGGCGTTATATGCATAGTATTTGAGAAAAGCAAGCATACAAACGGTCGGAAGTTCATTCTCATTCTCATATATCCTTGCCATCTCGCCAAAGAAATACTCATCCATCAGCCTGTCACCGACAAAATACTCTTGCGCAAGATACGTAAGATATTCGAGTTCCAAAGCGGTCCTTCCTCCGCCTTCCACGTATTCCCTAAGCACCTGTGCCTCATCACCTATGTAAGCACCCGTCTTAAGTGTCTGCTCGATCATCCTCTCGCATATGTTATAGGTTTCAACATAAAATCCCGATGCAGCCTTCCAGATGTTCCTGAGATTCTTTGCGGGTCCCTTGTAGAAAGTGACCAGATACAAAAGGCCTGTCTCGTTGTATTTCCCTCTGTCAAAAGCACTCAGTATGACCGCGGTAAGCCTGTCATCCTCGATCAGTCCGTCTCTGTCTATCAGCATGGTGGACAATCTTACGAGCACCTGGGCTTCCATACTCTCCGGGCCGTAATAAAGGACATATTCAAACGCCCTGTCGAGCAATCCTCTGCTTATCAGAAGCCGGATGAGTTCATCTCTGTCCTTGACAGGGATATCATTCCTCTCCATGCGTTCCAAGAGCCCGTCCAGCATGGCCGTATCATCTGCATCCCTGTAATACTTGACAAGCGGAAGCCTGATGGCCGCTTTGAATCCGTCATCGACTTCTTCGCTCTGCTCAAGATACAGATATCTCTCATGATTCCTGTCATTGACCGAAACAAAATCCTTATTGCCTTCACAGATATACAGGTTAAGAAAAAGATCATCCTTGGCATAGGGCTCCACGAGAGGAAGCATCTTTCTTGGCAGGAAGAACCTCTCGGTAACATATTCCTTGGTCCCGAAATAGCGATTGCCGAGTGAATCCTCCAATAGCAGCGTATAATCACTGCTCGGCAGGACCACATATGCCTTTGAACCTGAAACAGGATAGACTCTCTCTTTTTTCAACCTCTCATCCATGATGATGACCGAGACGACCTGTGGATCCTCGACTCTTATCTGATGTATCAGAAGAAGTCCCGCAAACTGTGTCAGATTATCCTCGGTAGGCATTTGGCCAAGCACGATCTCGGTATACAGATAGGCCAGATCCCTGTTGAGCCTTCCGGCATAGAGCTGGCTTAAGGTGAATCTCTCTATTGTCGCCCTGTATTCCATGTAGATATCGGGATCTTCATTTTTGTGTTTGATGATATATGCATACAGGTAGGCCTTCTGCGGTGCGCTCAGATCATTATCGTATGAGAAGTACATAAGCGCTTCTCTGGGAATGATCACATCCGTCCTTTCGCCCGCCGATTCCAAATAGCACTCATAGAGCCTGGTTATTCCGAAACCGCGCTTCACTCCCTCTGCATAGAACTCATAGTATTTATCTCCGGTTCGCCCTCCGCGGATGAGCTGATAACATATCGCCTGCAAAACGTCATCCGTAGGATTACTGTCATACAGCGCCTTAAGTATCCGCACTATCCTTATGTCATAATCCTTAAATCTTCCTGCCTGATATGCTATCTGCTCTCTGAGTTCAAGGCTGATCAGCCGGTTTCTTGCAGCAAAATTCAGGACTCTCAATTCCTCGTCGTCAAAACGCGTAAGAAGTGACGGCATGGCATGAAGCATCTTCACTATCTCTATATATACGAGCGGACTGTTGCATCCGCCGGACAAAAGCCCGAGTGCAAAATCATACATTCTTGCGGGATTACGCTTAAACTCATCCGATGTCTTGAGTAATACCCATGCTATCCTCCAGTTATCGGGATTCTTGTCATATATCGCCGATATTCTGGATGCTATGTCCGCAGTATAGAAATGGTCAACATTATAAAGGACCGTAAGATACAGATAGAAACAGTAGAACTCATCCGACTCTTCTTCTATGTACGGTGCTATCTGCCTGTCAAGTATCCACTTGGCTTCATTGAACCGTTCCTGCACAAGAAGAAGATACGCCTCATAAAGAGCATTCTCTATATCCGAACTGTCTATGCTGCCTCTGTGGCTTACGATGTCCTCGCAGAGAGTTACCCATTTATTCCGGCTTATAAGATCCATCCTGTGGTCTAAATAATGCCTGACGAGCAGGTATCTTGCGTTCTTTTCTCTGTGAAGTGCACCCGACCTCCTTTTTTGAGAGGTATTGCTCACGGTGATGTCCACGGCTATCTGACCGTAAAGATGCTTAAACACTATCCGTCCGAAGTTGTTGCCCGAATGGAGCTTATCCGGATCTATGCCGTATTCAAAAACGCATTCGTCTCCGTCAAAATCCTCGCTCTTAAGCCTGTTCTTGGGCAGGACGATAAAATCCCCTATCGCTTTGACGCCCACGAGCACATAACCCCATCCGTCCTTTATGAGACTGAAAGACTCGCTCACCCGCTCATGTACATCGGTTATCTTAAAACTCTCCTGCGATACGGAGTACTCTATTATCTTCTTTTTATTGATGCCGATCAGGAATTCCTCAAGATTGTGGTTCTTATTGCCGCCTGAGGTCAGACCCATATAAAGGTTACGGTATGATGCATCCGTACCGGTCATTATATCTATGAACCCGGGACTGTAGAAGACTCTTACGGCTTCATCCCAGTCACTCTTGGCCAGATTGGTGAAATGAAAAAGATTCCTTATGGATCCTAAAGACGATTCTATCACTTCGTGGCTTATCGATACCGCAAACGGCAGGATATATTCGCCGAAACTGCTCACGATCATGAAATTCCCCTTAAGCACATCGCCCTGGTTCATCCCGGATGAATCAAATTCATACGGCACGGCGATCTTGTTACCGCTTATGAACCTTACGCCTGCCTGCATGCGAATGGAAGAAGAATAAATATATCCTTCCATCACACCGTCATCAGAGCATTCGATCTCAAAATAGCCTTCGTAGAGATCATCCTGCTTAAGAGTTATTTCGATCTTGGATTCGGAGAAAGACAGCGATCCCTGTTCCCTGCCTCTCTTAGACACAAGCTTTTCCATCTGATCGTCCTTAAGGAAAAAGTGCTTTACATGCCAATCGATATGCATAAAAAGCCAAATTTAAGTATACAACGAAAGGGCCAAAAAATAAAGTGGAAGCATATCGATACGGATATGCTTCCACTGTTCTGTCATTCCGATATATCAAGCCGTTAAGATCACTTCTCCACAAGCTTACCCATGAGTTCATTGCTCCTTTCGATGAAGCGGCTCATCTCTTCCGCTTCAAGAGGCGCATGCATGAGTCTTGCAAGATCGTATAACTGCTCGCAGATGAGCTCATTATCGGCCTTGTCCTTGTTCTCTATCAGGGATTTAACAAGCGGATGACCGTAGTTTAAGACTAAGGTCTCGCCTTCCTTACCCATGTCTCCCATTCCCATGCCGGACATTCCGTACATCTTCATCATATCCTGCATACGTCTGCTCTCTTCGGAAAGAGTGATAACAGATGCTATCTTTTTATTCTTGAGCTTGGCGAGTTTAACGTTGATCTTTTCCTTCTTAAGGGCTTTCTTGTAGAGTTTGTTGAGGTCTTCAAGTGCGGCATCCATCTCCTCCTGCTCCTTCTTGCCGGTCTTGGAAGTAAAATCATCCGTCAGATCCGCATCGATCCTCATGAAACGTATGCCTTCATTCTTGCTCTCAAGCTGAGAAATAAAAGGCTGGTCTATATTGTGAGTCAGTATAACGGCATCCTTTTTAGCCTTCTTAAACATCGCTATGTACTGGCTCTGCTGCTGCTCATCAGTAACGTAGTATATTATCTTTTCTTTCTTTTCTTTCTTCTCATCTTCACCTTCCGAACCGCCTTCGCCGTTTTCACTGACGGAAGTGTCATCTGTATTGACTGTTTCGGTCGATGTATCCTCTGAGGGTTTATCCTCACTGTTTTCGGGATTTTCCTCATCATCCGTATCTATCGGTTTAACCTCAAGACACTCGGGGAGCGTAAGATATTTGCCGTCGAGATTCTTAAAGAGGATATAATCCGTCATCTTCTCGCAGAACTTATCATCCTTTAAGCAGCCGTACTTGATGAAGGGCGATATATCATCCCAGTACTTCTCGTAGTCTTCTTTTTCGGTCTTGCACATGCCGGAAAGCTTGTCTGCCACTTTCTTGGTGATATATTCACTGATCTTATTTACAAAGCCGTCATTCTGAAGTGCCGATCTCGATACGTTGAGCGGAAGATCCGGACAATCTATGACGCCCTTAAGGAGCATCAGGAATTCCGGTATGACCTCCTTGATATTGTCCGCTATGAACACCTGATTGTTATAGAGTTTGATCACGCCTTCTATCGACTCATATTCAAGATTGATCTTGGGGAAGTAGAGTATTCCCTTGAGGTTAAAAGGATAATCCATGTTGAGGTGGATCCAGAACAGAGGCTCCTTGTAATCATTGAATACCTTACGATAGAAATCTATATAATCTTCCTTCTTGCAATCATTGGGATGTTTAGTCCAAAGAGGAGTAGTCTCATTGAGCAGTTCCGGCCTCTTACGGATCTTTAGCCTTATCTTGCCGTCCTTGTCATCTTCCTTAGGAGCGATAGTCTCAACTATCTCATCGTCAGGACGTTCCTCACCCTTGTCTATGGTCTCTGTCTCGTCGGTATTAAACTTGCTCAGATAGATCTCTGTGGGCATGAACGAACAGTATTTCTTAATGACTTCCCTTGCCTTATATATATTGCAGAACTCAAGTACGTCTTCATTAAGGAACAACGTGATCTCGGTACCCACACTGTCCTTGTCTCCGTCCTTCATGGCAAACTCCGTGCCGCCGTCACATTCCCAGTGTACTGCAGCAGCGCCGTCCTTATAAGAAAGAGAGTCTATATGAACTTCATCCGCTACCATGAACGCAGAATAGAATCCGAGTCCGAAGTGTCCGATTATCTGATCGTCATTGGCCTTGTCCTTGTATTTCTCGATAAAATCGGCAGCGCCTGAGAAAGCGATCTGATTGATATACTCCTCTACCTCATCTGCTGTCATTCCGAGTCCGTTATCGATGAACTTAAGCGTCTTCTGTTCCGGATTGCATATCACGTCGATCCTCGGCTTGTAGCCTTCGGGGAGTGAATACTCACCCATCATATCGAGTTTCTTGAGTTTTGTGATCGCATCACAGCCGTTGCTTATAAGCTCTCTGTAGAATATGTCATGATCCGAATAGAGCCATTTCTTGATTATGGGAAAAATATTGTCACTGTTGATCGACAAATTACCGTGTTTCTCTGCCATATCGAATTACCTCCGAATATATTTTTACTACAGAAAATGTTATATAACGAAAATTAGCACTCGTCAAGTACGAGTGCTAACATTTAACAAATTCTTTATAATTTCGGAATAAATAACAGTTTCATAACCCTTCGGTATATCTGTCCGTTTTTAAACCGCAGTCTCAAAACGCCAGGTATTTAAGCTGTTACATATACTTACGGATACAGAACTGCAGCTTATCGCCTTCTATAGGCTTTACCACAAAGTCCTTGGCTCCCGCGGTTATGGCCTTGATGACCATCTCCATCTGTCCCATGGCCGATACTATTATTATCTTTGCATTCGGATCGGAAGCGATTATCCTCTTTGTCGCTTCTATACCGTCCATATCCGGCATTGTGATATCCATTAATACAATGTCAGGTTTTACCACGTTGTAAGTCTCTATGGCATCGATACCGTTACCCACCTCGGCCACTACCGTGTGCTTAGCATCTTCAACCATTTTTCTGATCGCCGAGCGCATGAAGAGCGCATCGTCACATAACATTATATTTGCCATATCTGCTCCTTATATAAACCGTCACGCACAGTATACTCAATTATTCCATATTCTGTCAAATACTTCAAAGAAATCACAGGTCTTCACGGCAGGATCATGTATAAAGGTCATATCGTCCCAGAGTTCATCATTTATATTCTTGGTCAGACCCTCGACATAATTGTCATATACTTCGGAAAAGACCTTGTTACGTCTCTCCTCCACTATCCTTATCTTATTTGCATCCGTGACTTCCCTGTTGAACGTACTGATACATTTGATTATGTGATAACCGTATTCCGTTTCAATAACGCGCGATATTTCTCCCTCTCCGAGATTAAACGCCGCGTTCTCGAAGACTGCATCCATCTCACCTTTACCGAATGAATACGTCATCTGGCTGTCCTCATTGAACTCCGATGCCAGGTTTTCAAAATCCTCTCCGTTAACAGCTCTCTCCTGTATGTCCAAAGCCAGCTTATAAGCCTCCTCTTTGGCATTCTCCGTATAACTGTGCATCTTTCCGTTCTCGTCCAGATTATACGTTTTTATCAATATATGTTCGACCGTTATAGTTCTGGCTTCGTCATCGCTTATCTCGGGATTGATGTCTTTTATTATATTCTGATATAACTTTTCAGACAGGGCATACTCCTTATACAGGCCAAAGATCACGTCCTCATCCACACCCATGAGTTCCTTTTCGGTATCATTGAGCGAACCGTAATACTCATCTGCAGCCTCTGTAACTTTCTCCATGTCATTTTCATCAAGTTCTATTCCCCTGTCCGCAGCCAGCAGATTGATGGCCTTTATCTGTGCCATCTTAGACAGGGCCATATCCTTAACATTGTCTTCCAGGGTCTCACCGTCTACATCGGCCTCCCAGATCCTGCTTCCGTATACATTCTCATACTGATTCTGAATATTGGTAAGATATACCCTCATCTCAGCTTCTGAGCAGGACTTATTCTCCAATCTGAACACTTCATCCTTGGCAAAACCTGCCGTCAACACTATCTTGGTCGCATCCTCCCGCTTACCGCATCCGGAAAGGAGCACAGCAAAAGCGAGGGTCGCTGCAAGAAATCCTGCAAATCGACCCCTGATATTGCTTATTCCCTTATAATGTCTGTCCCGTGAGTAATTCATAACCCTTGTGATATATGTCTATAGTCTTCTGAACAACATCATCCGGCAGCACCCAGTTATGCCCTTCATTGGATCTTAACCAGTCTCTGGCAAACTGCTTGTCAAAGCTCGGCTGACCGTGTCCCGGCTCATACTGATCAGCAGGCCAGAATCTTGAACTGTCCGGAGTGAGCATCTCATCGCCGAGTACTATATTCCCCTCATCATCAAGTCCGAATTCAAACTTGGTATCCGCTATTATTATCCCCTTTGAAAGAGCATAGTCTGCGCATTTCTTATATAACGCAATCGTATAATCTCTGAGTTTCTCAGCATACTCCCTGCCCTTACCCGGGAAGCGTTTCTCTAAATAATCCACGCTCTGCTCAAACGAGATATTCTCATCATGATCACCGATCTCCGCTTTGGTGGAAGGAGTATATATCGGCTCAGGCAGTTTATCCGATTCCTTTAAACCGTCCGGGAGCTTTATCCCGCACACCGTACCGTCCTTAAGATAACTTGCCCAGCCCGATCCCGTGATATAACCTCTGACGATACACTCTACAGGCAGCATATTGAGCTTCCTGCATAACATACTGTTGCCCGCATACTCGGGCTGTCTGAAAAACTCAGGCATATCTTCAGGATCCACCGAGATCATATGGTTGGGAATGATATCCTTAGTCATATCGAACCAGAATCTGCTCATCTGAGTCAGTACCTTGCCTTTACCCGTGACCTTATTACCGAGTATCACGTCAAAACAGCTTATCCTGTCGGTCGCTACCATGATGAGGCTGTCGCCGTTGTCATATATCTCTCTTACCTTACCCTCTTTGACGGGTTTGAGTTGCTGCATACGTCATATCCTCCTTACTGCAGATAAATACGGATTTCAGATTAACATTTTACCATATCCGTACTTACATTACTAATGATTTTTTGATATAGCACTCACCGCGATCTACGGTCCCTCAGACATGAAAGTATCCACAAGGATACTTCGCCCGTCCGTGCGTATCGAAATACACCCGGACTCATCGGTCCTGTATATCCTGCTTCCTATACTTTTTAGCCTGTCTGTCGTTTCTTTGTGCGGATGTCCGTATGAATTGTTCCTTCCGCAGGAGATAAGGGCTATCTCAGAGTCAGTCATCCGTAAGAACTCTTCGCCCGAGGATGTATCCGATCCGTGGTGTCCTACCTTGAGCACGCTGTAATCCTGACACTCCCCGTCATAGTCTGCTCTCATGGTCTCAGTTATATACCGTTCACCCTCTATACCGGCATCCCCCGTTGTCAGCATATGGAAGTCTCCGTATTCCACATCCATCATCAGAGAAGCGGCATTGGGATCTGTCACGGGATAGCCTCCGTACGGAAACAGTACCTTGAACTTTAATCTGCCGTCTGACAGGCACATTCCCGCTCTCAGACCTGTAATGTCATATCTCTCAAACACATCAGGCAGTTCACCGGAAGATACAAAGCCTTCATACATGTATATCCTGCCTATCTTAAGATTCTCTTCCCTTGCACCGTTCAACAGTTCTTCAATGCCGTTTACATGATCCGAATCGGGATGCGTGATGAATACCCCGTCCACTCTGTGAGTACCGAAATGTTTAAGCATGGGGATCAGGCGCCTTGTGCCCGGCTCCTTTTTAGACGAACTGCCGCAGTCTATTATATATGTATTCGTACCTCTGAACGGTCCGTCCGAAGTACGTATGACCATACAGTCACCCTGCCCTATATCGACCATACGGATGTCCATGCCCTTAAGCGGATGCACAAACAGCAGCAAAACTGCAGTGAGCATCATGAAAATCGCTCCGGTCTTCCTGTATCTGCCCTTAAGATTTACGGCCGCGACTAAGAGTATATAGAAGAACGCTGTCTGCCACAGAGCAGGCGACCCTATATTTATCCTTCCCATATTGTGAACAGTCAGTACTTTGCAGACATTTTTATATAATCCTAATATAACTTTTATCGGTATCGCCGAGAGCACTGCGACATATCCGAACCCGACATATCCGGCTATGACCAAAGATATGGAGGCCATGAGCAGTACCGACATAAGCGGTATGATCACAAGGTTTAAGATGATCGAATAAAACGCGGCTTCGCCGTACATCATAAGGATCTCCGGTAAAGTAGCAAGAAACACGAACAGAGATATACTCACTGCCTGCTTAAGAGACGATATCAACCCCCCGATACGGCCCACAGTTCCGGTTTTTATGTTTTCTCCTGCCGCCTTTTCGTCTTCATTCTTTGCGTATACGGCATTAAAATATCCGACACCGAGCACCGCAAGGTATGAAAGCGCCAAACCCGAGTCTTTCAGCAGCTTTGGCGTAGTTAATGACACCAGTGTCAGTGCAAACGACATTGCTGTCAACATATCGTAAGTCCGCTTGAACACTTTACTTAGCAGGAATATCGTAAACATGCATATAGCCCTGAAGGATGAAGCAGAGAATCCGACCATTATCCCATACAAGATGATCGCCGTCTCACTGACTGCAGCTCTTATCTTTACGGACAGGCCCGCAGCAGTGAACAATCTGTACAGCAGCATCGCAAGAAATGATATGTGAAGGCCTGAAATCGCAAGTATATGAGCAATACCGTTTCTTCTGAAAAGTTCTTTTATCTCATCTTCGATCTCATTCTTATTTCCGAAGAGCATGGCTTTTATTATGGCAGCATCTTCCGCTTCCAGATATGTATTAAGTATGTCTTCTGACCGGTTTCTTACTTTTTGCATAAACCAGGCGGTCTTTGAGTACTCTCTGCCCGCTGCCTTAAGCTCTGCATCTCTTATATCACACAGTATGCCTCTGTTCTTATAGAATCCGAATGCGTCGAACTGTCCCGGATTTGTTGCCTTTTCATACAGATACACCTTCCCTTTGACTCTTATCCTCTGCCCGGGTCTTATATCACTGTCAGGAGGCAGAAATATGCGCATCTTCTTATCTCTGTACTCTCCGTCGATATCATCAGCCTCTATATCCTTTATATATGTTAAAAGTACGGGGCCGTCGAAGCCTTCACTGACGGCAGAGGATATAACGGTACCTGTAACGGTCATAAATCTTCCCCCGACTTCTTCGGGCAGAGTATCACAGTCTATAGGGATGAGCGCTAAGATGACCCGAACGATCAGGACCGCACAGATACAGATAACACATAAGGGCCTGGTCCGCCATAAGCGGCTCAGACCTTCCGTATATTTATTTATAATGATCACCTCTTCTTGTGAAAAAGCAGGCGAACGCCAAAGACGATCATCTTACGATATCAAGATTTCTCTCATATATATCAGTCAGACTCACGGAATCAGCGATCATTATATCGCTCTCTCCGTCGACCATAAACTGCACCTTCTGTATTCCCGGCAGTTCAACAAGTGAATCCACTATGGAATATATCATCACTTCGGGTCTGATGCCCTCGGGGACAGTTAAGAACGCAGGATCCAGGTTGACATAACATATGCCATCCTTCACCGTGACATTGATGATCTTAGTCTGTGGATTGATGGTGGCACGAAGCTGCTTAGACTCAGTACCCAATATGAGCTGTTCCACAGTCAGTTTCTCAAGCGATATACTCGTATTGTACTCCACCGTTCTCGTTGCCTTGATAAGCCCCGAGCCGTCACTGTCAGCAAAATACAGCACAAGTTCCTTGTTCTCATAGGCATTTATCTCATCCCCGGGATTGTCTACAAAATCTGTGGCGCTCATAAGCCCCACAGGCTGTCCCAGTGCATCCGTCAGATCTTCATCCTTAACCTTTATCGATATATATTCTATTCCGTCTATCTGTCCCAGAGTCCTGACTATAGCCGCCCTTGTAAGCACCTCTTTCGTAGGCTCCAAGAGCGCATATCTTTCATCCGTATTGATCACGATCTGTTTTTCTTCACAGACATATGACCTGATCTCAAAATCCCTGATCACCTCTTTGAGTTCTATATCATCAGGTTTTTTGCTCATTTCTTCAAGCAGTTCGCCCGCAAGTGACTCAGTGTCACTTACCTCGGTTACATAGTCGTACGACAACAGGGCATTCTCATCCCTGTCAAAACAATAGATCTTATACGATCCGTCAGCATCGGCCGCTTCCGACCCCTGTTTATGACCCGTAAACGCACATCCGCATATGCATACGGTGATGCTAAGACATAAAACGGCTGTCCGGATATGATCTTTGATCTTATTTTCTCTTCTCATACCAAAGGTACCTTAACAGTAAAGACAGAGCCCTCGCCCGTCACGCTTTCAACGCTCACTGTTCCTCTGTGCATCATTATGATATTCCTGGCTATCGACAGACCGAGTCCCGTTCCTCCGATCTCTCTTGAATGGGATTTGTCCACCCTGTAGAATCTCTCAAATATATGCTCTAAGGCTTCTTCCGGTATACCTATACCGGTATCCTTTATCTCAACGGTAAAATACTGATGATCACAGTCTAATGACACATACACGCTTCCGCCCGGTCTGTTGTATTTGATCGCATTCTCTATGAGATTGGTAAGTGCCAGATTCAGTTTGACCTCATCAACGCCGGTGACTACTTCCCTTGCGCTCTCAAAGATAAGTTCAACTTCGGCCCCCGCCGCTATAGGCTTAAGCCTCTTAAGTATCATCTCTATCATCGCATTGATGCTGTTGGACGAAAGATCTAAGTCTGTATTCGTCTTATCAAGCCTTACGAGCGTCAGAAGATCGGATATTATCTTATCCTCTCTGTCGATCTCTCCGGCAATGTCTTCCATGAACTCCCTGTACAGTTCTACCGGTTTGTCCGGCCCTTCCATCAGTGAATCCGCAAGGATCTTCATTGAAGTTATCGGTGTTTTAAGCTCGTGAGAGACATTTGCGACAAATTCCTGTCTCGATTCATCCAAAGCCCTCATCCTGGCCAGCACCTTATTAAAAGCATCAACTATATGCTCGGTCTCCGCATAATCCGGCACAGACAGTGCTTCATCCGTAAAGCCCTCTCCGACTTCGCTTATGGCACCGGTAACCTTGTTGAAGGGTTTGGTGAGCACTCTGGAAAAAAGCATCGCGATCGCAAAGACTATCGCGATGACCACTATATCTATAGTCCAGGCCACACGACCGATTATCCGCATCGTCATGGCTATGGTATCCGTTGAGACACTGCTTAACATCACTCCCCTGACAACATCGGTATTGGCTCCCGTTTCTTCATCGGTCACCGTCTCCGTTATGGGAGTAGTCATCTCTATATAACCGTTCTTGGAGTCATAATTGACCACCTTCTGGCCCTTAAAGCACTTGATGACCTCTTCCGATACTATTATCTTGCCTGCACTGACACCGTTGGTGTCCTTGATGGCTTTGAAATTGCCGCCGATTATGAGTATACGTCCGTCATACAGATTGGACATCTGCTCTAATTCGGCATTTATGGCTTCGTTGGTGGGATCTCTTAAATAGTCGTATGTGATAAGATGCTTGGCGATGATACCTAACTGATTCTGGACTTCGGATTCGCGCACACTTATGGCTCTGTTCTCATAGCTTGATAATATCGCGGCCCTTATGAAAATACTCGGGATCACGCCTATCACCAGCATCAGAACAAATATCCTGAACCGGAAGCTTCTAAGCAGGTGAATGCTTCCGATCTTAGATACCAAACCTGTATATAAACCCTTAAATCTGTCTGAAATGCTCACTTATCCTATCTCTTATTGTAATAACCGCAGCCCCATTTGGTGAATACATACTCAGGGTTACCGGGGTCTCTCTCAATCTTCTCTCTGAGACGCCTTACATGCACGTCAACCGTACGCGCATCCGCAGGAGTCCCGCTTCCCCATATGGTCTTAAGCAGATCGTCTCTGCTGTATATCCTTCCCGGATTGATGAGCAACAGCTTCAGTATATCGAATTCCTTGGATGTGAGTCGTATCTCCTTCTCACCTATGGTCACGCGCCTTAGATCCACGGACATCTTAAGCTCACCGCATTCTATGCTCTCGGGAACCCTGCCCGGAGTACCTGATGCATGCATTCTGCGCATTATGGCCTTGATCCTGGCCTTTACCTCCAATATATTGAAAGGCTTGGTCATATAATCGTCGGCGCCGTGGTCCAAACCTAAGATCTTGTCCTCATCTTCGCCTCTTGCGGTCAGCATGATGATCGGAACATTTGAGAATTCCCTTATGGCGGCACAGACTTCAAACCCTGTTAGCTTAGGCAGCATGACATCCAAAAGGATAAGATCATATTCATTGTTCCTGACGCAATCCAACGCCTCTTCGCCGTCATATGCGCAGTCAACTTCCATTCCGTCCTGTTCAAGGGAAAACTTAAGTCCCTTGACGATCAGTTTCTCATCATCCACTACAAGAATCTTACTCATCTTCTCTTATCCCCGCCTGACTCTTATCCGATACCCGTATGAGTCCTTATATATCACAGATACTTCTATATCGTGATATCGTTCTTTAACTTCTCAAAACTCGCCTTGCCGATACCGCTTACATTCATCAGTTCTTCCACGGTCTTAAAGCCTCCGTGCTCTTCCCTGTAAGCGATTATGGCCTTAGCCCTGCTGACCCCGATACCCGACAGCGTGGTCAGCCTTTGTTCATCTGCCGTATTGATATTGACCTTTGTATCGGCATTGCTGCCGCCGTTCATATCCGTAACGGGATTCTCCGATCCATAGGTCACTCCGTATCCGACCCCGTCCTTAACTTCTTCTTTGGTCGGTACATATATCCTGCTGCCGTCCGTAAGCTCCATCGCCAGATTCAGAGAATCCTCACTGGCATCCGGACTGAATCCTCCGGCTTTGTTGATCCCGTCTATCATCCTGCTGTCTATATCAAGCTCATATACGCCCGGATTGTTGACAGCACCGCACAGATGGACGATCAGAACCTTATCTTCTGTTTCCGTATCTTCATGCGATACGCCTGTCTGCTCTTCGGTTGAGCCGGCTGATAAGAGTTGTTCCTCCGACTGAACCCCGGTCTGAACCTCCGCTTTTATCAAAGCATCTTCTTTATCTATCTCATAAAGAGTCTCCCCTTCTGCGCAGCCCGTGATAAAAGGGATAAAGAGTGCTAATTGCAGACACACTAAGAGCCCTGTGTTTTTCCGCACAAGGCTTCTTATACTGTTGAAAATATACATTGATACCTCGCTTCCCGATCGACGGAAGCAGGTCTCCATATGACAAGTTAATTATCTATGAAATGCGTGCGATATGCAAGTGAAAAATCGACCGGACTTAATGTTTTGCCCTCTGACTACCTGTCCTGTCCGGGCGAACCGTTCTCATCCTTGGCTTCCTTAGAGAGCGCATCCTCATCCAGATACTCTATATCCTCTTCTTCTCTCGGGATAGAGATATAGTAAAGCGTCACTTCCTCACCCGTGATCTGCAGCTGAAGCTGCTCGGCCAGATCTTTGAGCGTACCGGATACGTCACTGCCCGACCATATTCCCGCAAATGCATCCTCAAGTAACAGCCAGTAATTGGAAGTCGTCATGAGCTTGGGCATCGGAACGGAATAAGAGTATTCATCGGCAAATGCCTTTAAAGAAGCATGCGTCTCATCTGTGCTATAGTCTATAAAGCCTGTAGCCGCAGGGATCTTGCCGGTTCTGTCATAGAGATCGGATGCATGAGTGACTGAGAGGAAGCGTGCAAATGCCTCTGCCTCTGCTGCTTTGTCGGTATAACCGTTCACAACTATGGCCTCTGTGACCGACAGACTCCTGCTGTCCATCCCCTCGCTTATATCCGGAAGCATGGCCAGTCCGTATTCATACTCAAATTCGCCGGCTTCTCTTGCATCATCCAGCCTTTTTATTATATCCGATGTGGCCGTGGCAAATACGAGTTTGCCTTCCTCGAACTCGTCCACCACCAGATCATATGTGACATCGCTTGATTCGAATGCGAAGAAACCGTTAAGGCTCTGAAACAGATTCATCGCTTTGATCGCGTCCATATTATAGACATCGATAGATCCGATATCGTCACCGCACTCACCGCCGATATTGATATAATTACCTATGAAAAAATAGTTAAAGAAAACATCCCTGACGTCCCATTTGAACATACCCTCTACCTTCTCGGGTGCATCATAACTGTCAGCGAATGCAAGCAGTTCATCAAATGTAGTTGGGATCGATTCCGATATCTTATTCTCGATATATTCCGCAAATTCCGGCGTTCCCTCAGCAGGAACCGCTTCTGTCTGTAATTCTTCTTCGCTTCCCTCTTCCTCTGCGAAAGCATTATCCCCTTCAGGTTCAGCAGCATTCTCGGCAATGACCTTATTGGTTATCATCTCGCGAAGATATGTCTTGTTATACAGCAGAGCACAGGTCTCGAAATAATAAGGGTAGCCGACCTTATGCCCTTTGTAGGTAACTGCATTAAGTGCCGTAGAAGGAAAAGACAGAGTATTCAGTACTTCTTCTCCTTCATCCACTACTCTCGCACAACCTGACAGATAGGCCTTCTCCAAAGCATCATTACTCAATATATAGACATCCGGTGCTCCGTCATCATCTATCGATGCCCTGTATACGGATTCTATGTATTCGCTCGAGCCCTTAAGTCTGGGCAACACCCTTATTCCGCCGTTCTCATGATATTCCACGGCCATGGCATTAAGATAATCCGTCATGGATTCATCCGTATACCATACAACCAACGAGTCGTTGTAGTCGGGAGCGACCGTGATGCTGTTATTCTCGGGCAGGGGCCTAAGCCCGATGATCAATGCCCATATGACCATGACCGCACAGAGTATTACCGCGATCAGTCTTTTGTTCTCCTTCATGAAGCGAATACCTCATCAAGTATCTCATACATCCTGTCTATATCTTCCTTCGTTATCACGAGCGGAGGAAGCAGTCTCAGCACATTGACTCCTGCAGTCAACATAAGTATCCCTTTTTCGATCCCCTTATTCACTATCTCACCGGGTGCAACTCCGTCAAGTTCAAGTCCCTGCATGAAGCCCTTGCCTCTGCGTTCCTTAATACAAGGATATTTTGCGACCAGTGCATCCAGTTTTTCTTCAAGATACGGAGTTAAATTACGCACGTTATCCAATACTCTCGTGCTCTCCAACAGCTCAAGGACCTTATCAGCAGCTGCAGTCGCAAGAGGATTACCGCCGTAAGTAGTGCCGTGATCACCGGCAACAAGGGAAGCCTCCGCCACCTTTTTATTTAAGAGAAAAGCTCCGATCGGTATACCGTTACCGAGGGCCTTCGCAGTCGTAAGGATATCGGGCCTGACATCATAATGCATGAATGCATAGGGCTGTCCCGTCCTGTAGAGTCCGCACTGTATCTCATCTAATATCAACAGTATGTCCTTCTCCCTGCACAGTTTATATACACCCTCTATGAATTCCTTATCTGCAGGATATATACCGCCTTCACCCTGTACAGTCTCCATTATGATCGCACAGGTCCTGTCGTTGACCAGATCAGTCACCGACTTAAGATCGTTCATATTTGCAAATCTCGCATCAGCCACAAAAGGTGCATAGGCCTCTCTGTATGCAGCCTTGCCGGTAACAGCCAGGGCTCCTAATGTTCTTCCGTGGAATGAATGATCGAGTGCGATTATCTCATGATCGTGTCTTTTGTCTTTAAGATATGCATACTTGATCGCAGCCTTTAACGCTCCCTCTATAGCCTCTGCTCCGGAATTCGTAAAGAACACCTTATCCATGCCCGCAAGTGTATTGAGCTTGGCCGCAGCCTTGGCCGCAGGCTCATTGTAATAGAGGTTGGAACAGTGGACGAGTTTGTCCACCTGTGCCTTGATGGCATCATTAAGTTCGGTATTACCGTGACCAAGCGCATAAACACCGATACCCGAGAAGAAATCAAGGTATTCTCTGCCCCCGTCATCATAGAGTCTCGTCCCTTTACCGTGATCGAGCACTATCTGAAACCTGTTATAAGTATGAAGTATATTGGCTTCCGCCATTTCGATCGTCTTATTCATAATAATCCTCCATGTGAGACAGTTTTCGATCCGTCTGTAGCCTACCTCACATTATCAGGGATGATCATCGTCCCGATACCTTTGCTTGTGAATATCTCAAGCAACATACTGTGCGGTATCCTTCCGTCCAGGATATGGACATTGTATACACCGTTCTTTACGGCATCAGTACAGTTCGTAAGCTTAGGCAGCATACCGCCGCCTATCATTCCGTCAGCGATCAGCCTGTCCGCATCCGAAGCCGATATTCTCGAGATAAAAGAAGATTTGTCGTTAAAGTCCTTATACAACCCTTCCGTATCCGTAAGGAATACGAGTTTATTGGCACCTACTGCCTTGGCTATGGCACAGGCCGCATCATCGGCATTGATATTGTATGTATTAAAATCATCATCAAGTCCGATCGGTGCGACTATCGGAAGGAAATCTGTCTCAAGCAGATCATAGAGTATCTTGGGATCGACTTCTCTTACATCTCCAACGAATCCTATGTCCTGACCGTCTGAATACTTCCTGTCACACTTAAGCAGTCCACCGTCCTTACCCGAGATGCTGACCGCTCTGACGCCGAGTTCCTCGACCATTCTGACAAGGTTCTTGCCCACTCTGCCAAGCACCATCTCGGCTATCTCCATAGTGTCCTCATCCGTTACTCTCAGACCGTTAACGAACTTAGGCTCCTTGCCCGACTTCTCGACCCACTTGCTGATAGCCTTGCCGCCGCCGTGTACGATGATCGGCTTGAAGCCGACGAGCTTAAGCAGCGTCACATCCTTGATGACATTCTTCTGCAGTTCTTCATTGCTCATTGCGGATCCGCCGTATTTGACTACTATGATCTTCCTGTTAAACTGCTGTATATAGGGAAGCGCCTCTATGAGTACCTCGGCCTTTCTTAACAGTTCGTCCATCTCTTTTTGTTCCATTATAATCCTCCATACCGCACAGCGTGGCATATAGTCCGTACTACATTGGAAATGCGCGGAATATCCGCGCACTTCCGACCCTATCTTAACTCAATTACTTCTTAAGCACTCCCGCTTCCTGAAGCTTAAGGGCTCTTACCTTCGTAGACAATCCGAAGAGATTGATGAAGCCCTCTGCATCATGGTGATCGTACATATCACCTGTCGTGAATGAAGCGATGCTCTCGTTATAAAGTGAATAAGGTGATGTCGTGCCGGCCTTTATTATATTGCCCTTATAGAGCTTGAACTTAACTTCACCGGTGACATACTGCTGTGTGCTCTCGATGAATGCCTGAAGTGCTTCACGAAGCGGTGTGAACCACTTGCCTTCATATACGACCTGAGCGAACTTATTGCCGAGGTCAGCCTTGAGTGCATATGTATCTCTGTCAAGGATGAGCTCCTCTAACTGCTGATGAGCTTCGTAGAGGATCGTTCCTCCGGGTGTCTCATATACGCCGCGGCTCTTCATGCCTACGACTCTGTTCTCAACTATGTCTATGATACCGATACCGTGCTTGCCGCCTAACCTGTTAAGCTCAGTGATGATCTCGGAAACCTTCATCTTCTTGCCGTTAAGTGATACCGGAGTACCCTTCTCAAATGTCATCGTCACATACTCGGGTTCATCCGGAGCCTTCTCCGGTGTTGTGGAAAGTACGAGAAGATGCTCGTAATTAGGCTCATTAGCAGGATCCTCGAGTTCAAGACCTTCGTGGCTTATATGCCATAAGTTCCTGTCACGGCTGTAGCTTGAATCAGCAGAGAAAGGAAGATGTATACCGTGCTGTCTGCAGTACTCGATCTCCTCTTCGCGCGAATTCATATTCCACTTGGGATCTCTCCATGCAGCGATTATCTTAAGGTCGGGAGCCAGTGCCTTGATACCAAGCTCAAATCTGATCTGGTCGTTACCCTTACCTGTAGCACCGTGGCAGATGGCTGTCGCGCCCTCCTTACGTGCCACCTCAACAAGTCTCTTGGCGATCGCCGGGCGAGCCATAGATGTACCTAAGAGGTACTTATTCTCGTATACCGCATGAGCCTTTACACAGGGCATAATGAAATCATCGCAGAACTCATCCGTGATATCCTCTATATAAAGCTTGGAAGCACCTGAAGATAATGCTCTTTCCTCAAGTCCGTCCAGCTCCTCTGCCTGTCCGCAGTTACCGCAGACGCAGACTACATCATAATCATAATTCTCCTTAAGCCAGGGGATTATCACCGTAGTATCCAATCCGCCCGAATAAGCAAGTACAACCTTCTCTTTCATATCTACCTCCTGGCCGAGCACTTAGTGCGAGGCGGCGAGCCGAATATCAGATTCGGCGATGCCATAAAGCGATTTGGGCTCGGCACAAATCGCAGGTGTGAAAAAGATGTATCAACATCATTTTTCACACTGATCCTCCTGATCATATGAAAACAGCTCATATAGAGCCTATATTTACTGCTTTCGTGAGTATACAATAATATGCCTTTAGTTTCAAGACATCCGTTGAAAAAATAGGGCGATTAAGGTATTATAAATATTTGTAATGTTCAGTTTCCGGGCGGATCATATGACCCCGGAACGTTTTGTCAGAAGAAACGGAGAAAACTGTGAGTAATGAGGCAAGCGTCAACGTACGCGCTATGACAGTAGAAGATTATGATAAGGTCAAAGATCTATGGTATAAGATCAAGGGATTTGCGATAAGAAGCATCGATGATTCCAAGGAGAGCATCGCCCGTTTCCTTGAGCGTAACCCGGGCAGCTCGGTCGTAGCTGAGACAGACGGTAAGATAGTCGGTGCGATCCTCTGCGGACATGACGGCAGACGCGGATGCCTCTATCATGTATGTGTGGATCCTCAGTACAGGCTGCGCGGCATAGGCAAGTCCATGGTAGTCCACTGCATGCAATCCCTTCAGGCTGAAGGCATCAACAAGGTCTCACTCATAGCCTTTACCCGCAATGACATAGGCAATGCCTTCTGGAAGGAGATCGGATGGACGAAGCGTGAAGACCTTAACTACTACGACTTTACGTTAAATACAGAGAATATAGTCAACTTTATTGAATAGGAGATCATCATGGAGATAATAGAAGGCGGTGTGACCGCGGCGAAGGGATTTACGGCAGCCAATCATGCTGCAGGAATAAAATATACAGACAGGGACGATATGGCAATGATCTTTTCCAAGACTCCCTGTGAATGTGCGGGTACTTTTACATCGAATGTAGTCAAGGCCGCCTGTGTGCTCTGGGATACGGATATCGTCAAGTCCGGTTCGCCCATGCACGGAGTGGTGATCAATGCGGGAATCGCCAATGCCTGCACTGGAAATGAAGGATTCGAGGCATGTATCAAGACTGCAGAAGCGGTTGAGGAAGCACTCGGTGTGCCCTATTCAACTGTTGCCGTAGCTTCCACCGGTGTCATAGGCATGCAGCTTCCGATAGATAAGATAGTCAACGGAGTCGGCGCATTGAGCAACAAGCTCTCCGATACCATCGAGGCCGGGACCATGGCTTCTAAGGCCATAATGACCACGGATACGGTCAATAAGGAAGTCGCTGTCACTTTTACCGTTGGAGGAAAGGAAGTGACCATGGGTGCCATGAGTAAGGGATCAGGCATGATACATCCCAATATGTGCACAATGCTTGGCTTTATCACAACAAACTTAAGCATAAGCAAGAAGCTGCTTCAGAAAGCACTCAGTGAAGTTGTGAAGGATACCTTCAATATGATAACCGTGGACGGTGATACATCTACCAATGATACGCTTCTCATCATGGCCAACGGCTTAGCTGAGAATAAGAAGATAGAGTCTGAGAACGAAGATTACGTGACCTTTAAGGAAGCGCTGCTCTATGTATGCGAAAACCTTGCGCGCAGGATGGCCGCAGACGGCGAGGGCGCGAGCAAACTCTTTACTGCCAAAGTAGTCAATGCAAAGACCAAGGAGGATGCCAGGGTGCTGGCGCGTGCCGTGGTGGGATCCAATCTTTCCAAGGCAGCCATATACGGCTGTGATGCCAATTTCGGACGTTTCTTATGCGCCATGGGTTATTCGGGAGTTGATTTTGACCAGGAGAAGGTAGAACTGTACTTCGAGAGTGAAAACGGCAAAGAGAAAGTGTTTGACAAGGGCTCGCTGCCCGAATTCGATGAGGCTAAAGCCGCCGAGATCATGAAGGCCTCCGAAGTCATCGTGCTCATAGACATGAATGACGGCAAGGCTTCCGCTACCGCATGGGGCTGTGATCTTACCGAGAAGTACGTGGAGATCAACGCAGATTACAGGTCATAAACCTGTCAGGGCAAAAGCGGAACCTCCGGCAAGAGTGCCGGAGGTTCCGCTTTTTCTTTGTCATCTTATGATCGATTGCATCGTCTTTAGTGTAGCCGTATATTCATCCGGTGTTATCTGCATAGGGCCGTAAGCGGCGCGGCTGACAACATCAAGACTATCCCGGATGGGAATATCATTTTTGATATCGCTCTTAAAACCGGGGACCTTTGTCAACTCTTCCGAAACCTCACTTATCGTAGGATAAGGATCCGTGATGATCCCCTTTCTTCGAAGCGACTTAAGGAAACGCAGGTATTGCATAAGGAGAGCATCATTGTAATTACCGTCCTTAAGTAACCTGCTTAATCTGTATCTCCACTTTAAGATCTTGAATCCCTCTATTGCCAGGATCATGAGCGCAACCGTACCGAGCACGATGATCACGGGAAGCAGGATGAAGTCAACGCTTCCGAATATCTTAAATATCCTGCTGTTTCTAAGTCCCTTTAGTGCACCGGTACCGGGGTTTATCCGGCCTGCCTCGGATCCTGTCTCAGAGCCGTTTCCCCTGTTTCTGTTCGTGGCTGCAAAAAGCCTTGCCAGGAAATCTCCAAAGCCTCCGAGCCGTAAATCCTCTTCATCGGACGGCGGAGTGAACTCATAGGGGATCCAGCCGTAACCGTCTATATAGACCTCTGTCCAGGCATGTGCATTGGCATCGGGTATCTCTGCATCGACCACGGCTATCTGTCCGGGTTTAAGCGCTTCTTCACCATCAGAGCCCGTCACAGCCTCTGTCGCACTTATATCCAAGCCGTCCGCACCAATGATCCAGTCCGAAGCCGGCTCTTTATAGATCTCTCCATCCACTATATCAGACGGATTCACGACATACCCCTCCACATATCTTGCGGGTATACCCATTCGCCTTAAGATGAGCGTGGAAGAAGCCGCAAAGTGAACGCAGTAACCTCTCTTCTGTTCCGACAGGAAATAATCCACGGTATCCCTGTTAAAAGGAGTTGTTCCGGGCATCATGCTGTATTGATAATCCTGCCTAAAATGATCTCTCAGTGCCTGCAGTATAAGAAGCCTCTTACTCTGCCCGACGATATATTCCTTGTACTTTGGATTTATCCCCGTAAGTACGGTATCCGAAGGATCGACCGTTATCTTATCAAGCCCGGCTTCCCTTATCGCTATATCCAGAGTTCCTTCCAGCTCTTTGGGTACAGCCAGATAATCCTCATATACGGAAGCATCCGAATCATCATCTACCGTCGGATTCGGTTCATAATATGCATTCTCGGTAAAGGGAGTATAGATAAGTTCATAACTTGACGGCGAAGATTCAGGATCATCCTTATGTGCTATGACCCACTCCGCCATCTTATCTTTATCCTTATCGGCCTCTTCGGATGCATGAAGATCAGTCAGCGCAAAAATAAGCGCCGCAGTCCCTATACCCGTGAACTTCTCTCCCCTTCCGCTGCTTGAATACAGTGTGTAATACGGCCTGTAATCGTAGTAATTATCTGCATCGACATTTAACAGCCACAGCTTCATATAGGCCACACGATCCGTATCCATATAGTTCGCCCCGGACGGGATATATCTCTGATCTGCGATATCCGCAGTCGCCTCGTTTTTGCCCGGGACAGACTCATAGAATCTGTTCTTGTCATAATAGACTCCGGTATATGCCTTGAGATACAGCGGGCTTATCCTGCCGCCGCTTTCACCCACGGAGGTCGGTATGAGGCGGACAATGATATCGGTCTCGTAATCCGGAGCTACCGAGCTGATGCCGCCGAGCCTTCCGTGCGATATACCTCCGGTCGCCGTATATCTGTTAAAGAGTGAGGTTATCCCGCCTTGTGCGAGCATCTTGACGTAACCGTCGGTCGCATCTTTAATTCGATTGGAAACATATTTGGTCGTAAATCTCCCGGCAAACATTGTACTTAAAAGCAGCATCAGAAGTGCCGATGCCGCTACGCCTACGACGGCCTCCTGTAGCATCCCTCTGCCGCTTGCCAGATACTCATACCTGATCGTCTTGCGTGCCGGTCTTAATGAGAAGCGCCTGCCGTTGCCGACCATCATTACAAACTGCTGCCCTTTCTTGTATCTGTACGGGAGCCTGAACCTGCCGGATCTGCTTAAGATCTCGACTGCGATGTAGACTGTGATAAGCATCACAAGATACGGCATCGGTGGAATGATGTCTATGTAAAAAGCCAGCTGCATCGGCAGGAATGTCAGAAGGAATGTAGAGAACAAGTCCATGTATGCAGAGATTGAGATATTAAGTAAGATCGCAAAGCCTGCACCGGTAAAGAGCATTGCGGCCGGGACTGTGACACTCCTGTCAGTTATGTATTCCGTGGTCTCTCTTGTCGACGGGAGATTGAAGAAATCACTGTATGCCTTATAGACTTCGTTAAGAAAGGCCTGGAAGCCTGAATTGATGTGTGAATATGCCACCACATACAGGACGAGGAAGGCCATGAATATCAGCACATATCCCGTATAGAACGTGATCTTGTTAAAGTATGTAAAGCATATGACTACGGAGATAACAAAAAGCGCAATGCCTATGGTGAGAGGATTAAATTCCAGACCGAAAGCATGGGTGAGTCCGCCTATGGTCCCGAATGTGGACAGAAATACCAAGAGCCCCCTTATAAGGCACAGAACGGCCCTCCTCATTCCGGTGTCCGTATAGGGCTGTCCGACGGATACCCCGAGTGTCGTAAGCTCAGTCTCTATTCTTTTTTCCTCAGGTGTCTTAGGCAAACGCAACACTTAGGAATCCTCTCTGATACTGTTACCCTTGATCCTTATGATCCCATGCGCATCAGGGTATATCAACTTAAGTCTGTCCATTGCCGGGCAGATATCTCCCACCGATTCACGGAAAAGCTCAAACATTACTTCCTTAAGGGCTTCCGTACAGTCCACTGTCTTAAGCATAACCGTGTCTTCATGGCTGTGATAAACAGCGACTCGGTATATCTCTCCTGCGTCTAAGAGCTTGACGGCCACACTGTAAAATGTCGCAAGTGTCTCCTGCATATCGGCCTTATCAAGTTCAGGCAACAGCAAAAAATACAGTTCCTTGGCACGCTCATATTCCTTGACGGGCAGCTCGTCCGTGCGGGCAGCCAAAAGCCAGTGTATATCCTTAAGCCTGTCACCGGGTCTGTACTCTCTTATATCACGTATGTCTCTGGTGAGTTCACCGTCAGGCGCCCATACACTGTCCTCATCGGAAGCTGCCGCCTTGGCAAACTTAAGATCTGCCAGTTCTTTCTTTTGCGGGATTACCGGCAGTTCCGTGATCTCGTTAAATGCGATCTCCTTGGTGTACATATGAAGCGGATCCGAGATCATCAGTTTCTGCACGTTTATCTTGATCATTCCCGCTCCTATAAGCGTGATCGGGATATATATATCCTTGTTGCACTTAGCCTCCGCAGAGAATAGCAGCTCTCTGTCGTAGTCGTCCGGATAGTACATGTTCATGACAGTGAAAAAAAGCCTGCAATTAAGTAACGGGAGCAGTGTGGGGTTTTGGACGTTCAGAACGAGCCGTCCCTCGGTGTCTGATTCATATTCCGTATACTCAGGCTTAAGAATCACCTTAAGAAGCGGAAGAGCTTTGATAAAGCCGTATATGGACAGAGGGGGAAGGATAAGGAGCAATATTAAGAAAACAGACAGCAGTGGCTGTCTGTAAAAGATCGCCGTCATAAACAAAAGCACGATGCCGATCACATATATGATGATATACAGAATATCCTGATATTTGGCTTTCATTGTCAGTTCACCTTGGGTATCGATACCTCATCAAGGATCGCCTCAAAGGCTTTGTCCCGGGTAGTACCTGCTGCCTTGGCATTTGCATTCAGTCTTAATCTGTGAGATGCCACATACGGGAATATCTCATGTATATCCTCAGGGATGAGATAATCCCTTCCTTCGATATAAGCACAGGCCTTGGCTGCCTTCATGATGGCGATGCTGCCTCTGGGGCTTAACCCTAACTCGAAATATCTTCCGTTACGGGTCTGTTCACAGAGTCTTACGATATAATCATATATACTGTCATCCACATGGAGTGCCTCAACCTCATCCTGCATCTTCATGATCCCCGTTCCATCCGAAACCGGTTCTACAGTATCGATCGCTTCACGCGAACCTCCCTTTAATACATCGATGGCACTCTTCCTGTCAGGATAGCCCATGGTCAGCGAGATAAGGAATCTGTCAAGCTGTGACTCCGGAAGCTTCTGTGTACCTGCAGAACCGAAAGGATTCTGTGTCGCTATGACAAAAAAAGGCTTCGGCATCACTCTTGTCTCACCCTCTACGGTAGCCGCACCCTCTTCCATCACTTCCAAAAGAGCAGACTGAGTCTTGGGAGAAGTACGGTTGATCTCGTCAGCGAGGAAAAGATTGGTATATATCGAGCCCTCATTGAACCTGAAAGTTCCGCTAGCCTTGTCATACATATTAAAGCCCAGCAGGTCCGAAGGCATCACATCCGGTGTGAACTGTACCCTCTTATGATCAAGAGAGAGTGCCTTGGACAAAGCCAGCGCAAGCGTGGTCTTGCCCACGCCGGGGATATCTTCAAGCAGCACATGTCCGCCTGCAAGCATCGCGCACAATGTCATCCTGATGACATCATCCTTGCCCTTTATAACCTTGCCTATCTCTTCGACTATCTTATTCGTTATATCTGACATTTCCTGATCCTCTATTAATACTTTCATCCCGTTCCGGGCGCATATATATAGCACCGCGGGCACGCTTGCGCTAGGATTTTTGCGTAACGGCACATAAGCCGTCTGAGGAACGCCGGCTAAGTGCCGACGCAAAAAAACTACCCGCTTGCGCAATATATATGCGCCCGGACCGCCATGATCTATTGATATCTGGCGATCTTCTTTTTGAGTATGCCGAAATATTTGGCCTTAACACTGTGCTTCGTACTGTCGCGCATCATCACGGACAACGGTCCCAGTCCTGCCACATAAGTCGCATTGACTATGGTATTGGGGCTTATATACTGGAACATCGGGAATGAGTACAGATCCCTCCACAGACTGTCTATGAAGCATGTCGCCTGACGTATCGAACCGTCGGTCATATGCACGTCGACCGTATATCCTCCGCCCGTAAAATACAGGATGTCTTCGGGCTTGATATAGAAGGTCTCATACTGGTTGCGCAGTTCTATTGTAGGGATATAATTCTCTTTCTTGTTCCGTATGATCTCATCGAGTACGGCAGACAGTTCGGCAACCTTGATCGGCTTGTCCATATATATGCTTCCGGGAAGCTCCGGCCCTGACTGTCTGTAATCTATGGTGGATATGCAATAGACTACGGGCGAAAGGATACCCTTATCCCTCACAGCCTTGGCTATCCCGTACGAGTCACATACAGGATCGGTCGAATCCAGAAAATAGGCATCATACAGGATCGGGGATTTGACTATGGCATCTACTCCGCCGAATGTGTCCACATAGAAACCACCCGTTGTATTCACTCTTTTGTCCGACTCTCTTGATAAGAGTCTCTCCATCTGTTTGCGATCTCCCGGATCGCTGTCACACAATGCGATATGTAATGAAGTATCCATAGCCCCTCTCTACAGGAATGCGATCTTGACGGGTGAGAGCAGTAGCGCCGCCACCAATGCTATCTGGATCAGCAGTATCACCGGCATCCCGTATATGAAATACCACTTCCTGGTCTTATGCCTGAAAAACAGCATTCCTATGATGGATCCGATGCTCCCGCCTATCAGCGCGACCACGAAAAGAGTGGCTTCCGGTATCCGGAATCCCCTCTTCTTAGCTCTTCCTTTATCTATGCCCATCAACGCAAACCCCGTGATGTTGACGAGCAATACATATATTATCATCATTACGATAACTTCCATATATTACTCCTACGGGACCAGCTTGGCCGCCACATATCCGTCCCATAACCTCTCGGCTTCCTTGTCTAACGTAAACTCCTTATATGCGACTCCGGTCGTCAGTTTGAGCATACCATCACCGTATCGGATATTGAGTATCAGATGATCGACAGATCTGCCTGAATCGGCGAGGATATTTGTCTCAAGTTCCGGATTGAGATACAATACTATATGCATCATAAGAGGTGTGTGCCTGCCCTTGATAAGTCCTGCTATCACAGGTCTTATCTTCTGCCACGGTGTGTGATCATACGGCGATTCTATGGCCTGAATATCCTTATCACTGCCATAGAACTCCTTATTCTCCGAACCGTCGACAGTGAAGGTATTGGCTGTCCGGATAACGGCTTCCTTAAGCAGGAACATGTCATAGGCATCCGTCATGAGCAGAGCGTTCATAAAACTCTTGTGATCGTTTATCTCGAAAATTTCCATATAGTCAGTATACCATATCTGTGGCATACTGATATCAGCGATTTAATAAAATTATAAACGGAGAACGATATGCGAAAAATGGAATTCAAAATGGAAAGAGCAGGCGTAGTCAAGGAAGGAGACCATGTCACGGTCACCGAGGGAAGTCTCCCCAGCGGGTATTTCTACTATACGATCGATCCCTCACTGGCAATGTCGCCCAATATAGCCAGAACGGAGCGCCTCAAGGTAAAAGAAGGCGATGTTACATCCGTCATTGAGAATGAGCGCGGTTTCTATGTAACTGTTCTGTTTGACGAATGAGATATCTGAGTATATGACAAAAAGCCGTTACCCGTGGTAACGGCCTTTTATCATGCATGTTATCAGTAAACTACTATTATCCCGCCCTCATTGGCATAGAGCGAACTGAGTCCCGATGTGTTCATTATGATATATTCCTTGAAATCCGTACAAGACTTGAGCATGTCCCTGACCAACTTGGCACCCTTGAAATTATTACAATGAGTGATTATAAGGCGTCTGTTCTTCATATCGGTTATACCTGCAGTCTCTTCGGCTATGCGCTTGACCATGCTGTTCCAGGCTTTACGCAATCCTATGGCTCTCCCGAGTTGGATTATATCGCCATTTTCACCTGCAAGGAGAGGCTTGATATTGAGCGTATTGGCAGCAAGTGCACGAAGCCTTGAGAGTCTGCCGTTTTTGCGAAGAGTCTCAATATTATCCAGCACGAAATATGTTGATATATGATCCCTGTAATTGGTAAGTCTTACGGATATCTCATCAAAGTCACAGCCCTCTTCCTCAAGTTCCATAGCCTTGAGAGCCAACAGGCATTCACCGCCTGACGCTGACTGTGAATCGATAACGATTATCTGTTTATCTTCATGCTCCTCTTCATACAGGCTCTTAGCCAGCATCGCACTGTTATAGCAACCGCTTAACTTACCTGAAATGGTTATCACATATATCCTTCTTACATCTGCCTCAAACTGCCTTAAGAAAATATCCGGCGACGGACATGAACTCTTGGGGCAAGTCTTGCTCTGCTTGATGCTCTCTAAGAATTTCTTTATATTAAGGCTGCTGTTGTCCTTGTAATTCACTCCGTCCACTTCCATCCTGAACGGAACAAGGGCAAATCTCTCATCATCCTTATAAGAAGTCGGCAGCTCACAGCTGCTGTCCGCTATGATCTTGTAATCGTACATTATGGTATTCCTCCAAATAACTACGTAATGTAGTTTTCTATACTACGTATTGTAGCATCTAATATTCGCTTTGTAAATACCAACTTTTGCCCTATTTTAACTGTGCGATCACAACACCTGCAAAAACCAGCGCACAACCGGCGATCTCAACTCCCGTCATAGCCTGTCCGAGAAGTATCCATCCGGCAATGGCGGAGAATACGGCTTCAAGACTCATGATAAGACAGGCAAGCGCCGGCCGGACTCTCTTCTGTGCCACTACCTGCAATGTATAGGCTACCCCGCATGACATCACCCCTGCATAAAGAAGCGGCCCTGCACAATCCGTGACAGCCTGTATGGTAGTTTCTCTCTCATATATCAATGCAAGGACCGTGCATATGATACCGCTTATACCGAACTCTATGCTGCTTAGCATCACAGCATCTGCTTTAGGCGCATATTTGTCGACGAGCATTATCTGCACTCCCCATATAAAGGAACCTATGAGGACCAGTCCGTCTCCGATATTGAAGCCTTCCGCTCCCGTCATACACATCAGATAGAATCCTACGATCGCGATCCCTGCTGCGATCCATGCCCGACCTTCTATCTTCTTTTTAAGCAAAACTCCGTAAAACGGCACGATGATGATATAGAGAGCCGTTACGAATCCTGCCTTACCGACCGTCGTATATATGATACCAAACTGTTGAAACAGTGACGCAACACAGAGTGACAATCCCACAAGTATTCCGCCCTTTATGGTGTTCCTTAAGTCCGTTCCCGGTTCCCATGCACTGACTGACACTTGTGTCATATCAGAGGCTGTCACTTTTGCATCTGATATGAGCTTATGCTTACGGGTGGTCCGAAGAACCGCAACGACCGGTATAAGCACGACCGATCCTATCAGATATCTTATGGCATTAAAAGAGAATGGACCGAGATAGTCCATTCCCTCTGATTGCGCGACAAATGCCGTGCCCCATATTATCGCCGTGATAAAAAGGGCTAGTACAGACATGCTATGACCTCTACCTCACACAGCACACCCTTTGGAAGGTCCTTAACAGCCACGCAGCTTCTTGCGGGCTTACCCGGGAAGTACTTCTCATAGACCTCGTTGAACGCAGCGAAATCGCCCATGTCGGCAAGGAAGCATGTGGTCTTTACGACCTGCTCATATCCGCAGTCTGCAGCTATAAGGATCGCTCCTATGTTCTTCATGACCTGCTCAGTCTGACCCTTTATGTCAGTCGCCTCAACATTTCCCGTCTCGGGATCGATCGGTATCTGACCTGATGCATATACCATCTTATTGGCAACTATGGCCTGTGAATACGGTCCGATCGCTGCAGGTGCTTTATCTGTGGAAATCTTCTTTATCATTTACTCTCCTCCGTTTTAATAAACTGCGGCTTTAACTCAGTGTATCTCTGAATGGTACTGCTGCAGTGACTTAACCTCTGCCTGAGGGTTCTGTTTGATGTAGCGGATACCTTCGGCTGATGCCTTGGCTGCCGCGATCGTTGTCACATAAGGAACCTTAGCCTTAATGGCTGCCTTACGAAGGTAGCTGTCATCCTGAGCCGATGCCTTGCCTACGGGCGAGTTGACGATCAGCTGGATATCGCCGTTGATTATCATATCGTTGATATTGGGCTGTCCTTCGTATATCTTGTTGACTCTTGTATTGGGTACTCCGGCTTCGGTTAACACCTTGCTCGTGCCGTCCGTAGCTAAGATCTTAAATCCGCACTCATCAAATATCTTCGCAACTTCTATGACCTCATCCTTATCCTTCTTGTTGACCGAGATAAGGACCGTTCCCTCTGTCGGAAGCTTAGACTGAATAGCCTCCTGTGCCTTGAAGAATGCTTCACCGTACGAAGATGAGAGACCTAACACTTCACCTGTCGATCTCATCTCCGGTCCTAATATCGGGTCTACTTCAGGGAACATATTGAACGGGAATGCCGCTTCCTTTACACCGTAGTAGGGGATCGTCTTTTCCTTAAGATCATGTATCGGAGAAGGATTGCCCGTCAGATCCGACGTGATGATCTGAGTCGCCAGAGGTACCATCCTTATGTTACATACCTTGGATACGAGCGGCACGGTACGTGATGCTCTGGGATTGGCTTCGAGCACGAATACCTTACCCTTCTCTATCGCATACTGCATGTTCATAAGACCTCTTACATGCATCTCTTCCGCGATCTTACGTGTATATTCCTTGATGGTCTTAACATTCTCTTCCGATATATGTACCGAAGGAATGATACATGCACTGTCACCTGAGTGTACGCCGGCAAGCTCTATATGCTCCATTACAGCGGGAACAAATGCATGTGCTCCGTCCGCTATGGCATCTGCTTCACACTCAAGAGCGTGATTTAAGAATCTGTCTATGAGGATCGGCCTGTCAGGTGTGACACCTACTGCAGCTGCCATGTATTCTTTCATCGAATCATCATCATATACGACTTCCATTCCGCGTCCGCCGAGGACGTACGAAGGACGTACCATTACGGGATATCCGATCTTATTTGCGATCTCTATGGCATCCTCAACGGTAACTGCCATTCCTGATTCAGGCATCGGGATGCCAAGCTTATCCATCATCGCCCTGAACTGATCTCTGTCTTCCGCAAGATCGATGACAGCGGGAGAAGTTCCTAATATCTTGACACCGTTTTTCTCAAGGTCTGCGGCGAGATTAAGAGGAGTCTGACCACCGAACTGAGCGATAACACCTAAGGGCTTCTCTTTATTGTATATGCTTAAGACATCCTCAAGTGTAAGCGGCTCGAAGTAGAGCTTGTCGGATGTATCATAGTCCGTTGATACGGTCTCGGGATTACAGTTGACGATGATCGTCTCAAATCCAAGTCTCTTAAGCTCCATTGCAGCATGAACGCAGCAGTAATCGAACTCGATACCCTGGCCTATCCTGTTGGGACCGCCGCCTAAGATCATTATCTTCTTATTATCCGTAGAAGGGCTCTCGTCATTCTCAATATTGTAGCTTGAGTAATAATATGCACTGTTCTCGGTACCGCTTACATGCACGCCTTCCCATGCTTCATGAAGGCCGATCGCATCTCTCCTGCCTCTGATGTCCGCTTCGGGGATGTCAAGAACCTGGCTTAAGTACTTATCTGAGAAGCCGTCCTTTTTGGCCTTGATAAGAGCATCATCCGCAGGAACCGAACCCTTGAATGCGGCAACAAGTGCCTCCTCTTCCTCCACGAGTTCCTTCATCTGCTCTATGAACCAGTGCTTAACCTTGGTAAGCTCAAATATCTCATCTACAGTGGCTCCCTTACGGAGTGCCTCATACATAAGGAAATGACGCTCACTCGAGGGATTCACGAGACGCGACAGGATCTCCTCCTTGCTGAGGCTGTCGAAGTTCTTAGCGTGTCCCAGTCCGTAGCGGCCGGTCTCAAGTGATCTTATCGCCTTCTGGAAAGCTTCCTTATATGTCTTACCGATACTCATGACTTCGCCGACAGCGCGCATCTGAGTACCGAGCTTGTCCTCTACGCCCTTGAACTTCTCGAAGGCCCATCTCGCAAACTTGATGACAACATAGTCACCGTCCGGAACGTACTTATCAAGTGTTCCGTATTTGCCGCAGGGAATGTCCTTAAGAGTAAGTCCCGTAGCAAGCATCGCCGATACAAGCGCGATCGGGAAACCGGTCGCCTTGGATGCGAGCGCTGATGAACGCGATGTACGGGGATTGATCTCTATTACTATGATACGGTCAGACTTGGGATCATGTGCGAACTGAACGTTCGTACCACCGATGACCTGTACCTTATCTACTATCTTATATGCCTGCTCCTGAAGTTTCTTCTGAGTCTCTTCAGAGATCGTGAGCATCGGAGCCGAACAGAACGAATCGCCTGTATGAACGCCGATGGGATCGATGTTCTCTATGAAGCAGACCGTGATCATATTGCCTTCCGAGTCACGTACGACCTCAAGTTCAAGCTCTTCCCAGCCCAAAACCGACTCTTCGACAAGAACCTGTCCTACGAGTGAAGCCTGAAGGCCTCTTGCACAGACGACCTTGAGTTCCTCTTTGTTGTATACGAGGCCGCCGCCTGCTCCTCCCATCGTATATGCGGGACGAAGTACAACGGGATAACCCAGTCTGTCCGCGATCTGGAGCGCCTCATCAACCGAATAGGCGACATCCGATCTGGCCATCTCTATGCCGAGTTCGTTCATCGTATTCTTAAACTCTATCCTGTCCTCGCCTCGCTCTATGGCGTCCACCTGAACACCTATGACCTTGACATTGTACTTATCGAGCACTCCCGCCTTGTTGAGCTCAGAACAGAGGTTAAGTCCCGACTGACCTCCTAAGTTCGGAAGCAGGGCATCAGGACGCTCCTTGGCTATTATCTGCTCTAATCTGTCTACATTTAACGGCTCTATATAGGTGACATCCGCAGTCTCCGGATCCGTCATTATCGTTGCCGGATTGGAATTGACGAGCACTATCTCGTAACCTAACTTATGGAGCGCCTTGCACGCCTGTGTGCCCGAGTAGTCAAACTCGCAGGCCTGTCCGATGATTATAGGGCCTGACCCTATGATCAGTACTTTGTGGATGTCTGTTCTCTTTGCCATTTTTTCTCTCCTCTTCCTATCCCATTACTGTTCGGGATGACATAATACTTTGAAAAAGGAGAACATTAACTGTTCTCCTTTTGTTATCTAATCTACATTCAGTTCATTGACATATTGCTGTGATCTTGTCGCCATCTCTGTATCCGGAAATTCCTCGATTACCTTGTTATATGTTTCAACAGCGTTGACGATATCACCTGACTTACGGTATGCATTACCGAGGTTGTACAACGCATCTCCATTACTATTATCATAAGTATATGCCTTTGTCAAGTCTTTGATAGCGTCCTCATACATCTCGGCCTGATATGATTTCATGCCCGAATCATAATACTGTGAACCGACATCCGCACCTATCTTGGACATCATAAGAAGGTATACCGTATTAAAGCTCTCCCCCGTCTCGGCTAACTTCTCTTCATCTATCATATCCAGATACTCAGCCACCGCCTTGGTATCCTCCGGATTCTCGAGATACGAATTAACGGCATTTAACAGATCGTCCATAGCGGACATCTTGCCCGATTCGCCGGTATATACCTCCAGCTCCTCTTTGGTCTTCTCAAGCTGTCCGTTCACGCTCTTAAGCTCCTGTTCAAGAGACGATATCTGTGCAGTCTTGGCATCTAACTGTTCACCCGTTGCCTTAAGACTCTCATCTACACCTTCTCTCGCAGCCGAGATCCTGGCCGGAAGGATGAGAAGATAAGCCACCGCGATCCCTATCATTATACCGATTGCTACATTGACAATGGTGGCTAGCGTTCTGTTCTCCTTGCGAATGACAGGAATCGAATAACTGTCCGCTGTATCCCTGTCCCGCTTCTTCTGATCACCGAAGCCTTTACGCCCCTTAAGATCCAGTCCGCCCGGTGAGAATGCGTCGTCGCCGTCATCCATATCCAGGATATTACGCGTCTCATTAAGATAACGAAGTGTGATCGTATTGCCCACATCTATCTTCTGGCAGCGGTTAAGCTCTCTCTTGGCATCTTCCCACTGTTCATCATTGATATATAGAAGCGCAAGAAGCTGATGCGCCTGTACGTATTTGGGATTAAGGCTTAAAACCTTCTTAAGCTGTATCACGGCAAGATCCAACGACCCCTGATAACAGTAGCTGAGCGCCTGATTGTATTTCTTGACGGCCTGCGAATAAGTATCAAGCTTCGCGGGATTATCCTGTAACAGGCTTATATAATCATCAGCTATGTTCTTGGTCGGTCTTAAGTTCTTGCTTATTACCCATTCGTTAAGCGCCAGAACATACTCTCCGACCTCAAAATATATAAGGCCCAAAAGGTTCCTGGCGTCAATATTCGATTTATCCAGTTTAAGACACTGCCTCAGGGATTCGGTGGCACCGGACAGATCTCTGACCCTTGCCTTATCAAGTCCCATATTGTACAAAAGATTGGCAGTGCTTACTATCTTCTTATATCTGGCTACATCCGCTCCGCAGTTCGTACAGAAATCATTGTGGGTGAGTGTAGCTCCGCAATTATAGCAAATCATGCTTCACTCCCGTTACTGCTTATCCTCACTTGCAGATTCCTTATCCTCCTTGACTAAACCTACCAAAAGATCTGCGATGTCGGTAAGATCCTGGTTGTATATGGCATCTTCAGCCTCTTCTATCTCAAGTGAAGGATGGAACTTCTTAAGTTCTTCTTCGAAATTGATCATTGTTTCCTCCATGCCGAGCATCCTATGCGAGGCAGCGAGCCGAATATCAGATTCGGCGACGCCATCATCCGGTTTGGGCTCGGCACAAACCGGACTGTAAAGAGTGATCGATCACGATCATTCTTCACATGATCATCTCCTTGAGTTCTCCGATAAGATACAGAGAACCGCATACATAGAGTCTGTCTTCTTCCCTTAACCCCTGCCTGTAACTGTCATAGGCTGTCCGCAGATCCCCCGCAAGCTCGCCGTAAATCTGTCTGTCTGTAAGTACCGTCAGTAGCTTCGACAGTTCATCATGGCTTCTGCCTCTGGCTCCCGATATCGGCACTAAGCATACCTTGTCAAAAAGCCCCGATTCTGCGACCATTGCAAGCTCGATATCTGCCTGCTTATCACCGACCGCCGAAAAGATCATATATCTAAGACCTCTGCAGCCGTCATGCCTGACACTTTCAAGCAATGCTCCTATCCCGTCTGTATTATGCGCTCCGTCAAAAAATACCCCGGGTGCGACCTCTTCCATACGGCCGGGATGATGCATGTTCTTGATTCCCTCATATACACACTCAAAGGGCAGTTCGTCGGCAGAGTATGCCGCTTCCATTGCCGTCACAGCCAAAGCTGCATTCTCGGTCTGATATACGGCATGACCCACTACCTCTAGAGTAGCATTATTATAATAATGGGATTTATACGAAAAATCAATCCCTTTATCATTCATTTTTTTCGTGATACCTGACGCATTCGGCACGACCGTAAGGGGCGAACCCATACTCTTTGCCACACTGCTTATCACGTCAAGCGCCAAAGGATCTCTGTCAACGGTTATGACCGGTGTCCCTCTCCTTATTATCCCTGCTTTTTCAGATGCTATCTTATCTATGCTGTCTCCGAGGATCTCCATATGATCCATCCCGATCTCGGTTATGACAGTCACGGACTTATATCCGATCACATTCGTGGCATCATATCTTCCGCCGAGTCCTGTCTCCCAGATGATCGCATCCGTCTTCTCCCGTTCGAAATATACGGCTGCGATAAAAAACAACCAGTCGAAATATACCGGCACATAATCGCTATAAGGAGTCGATGACTTGAATTCTTCCAAATATGACATCACTGTCATAAATGCATCTGCCAGATCTTCTTTGGTGATCATCACATCACCGATCGTTATACGTTCTCTTAGGTCAATGAGATGAGGTGATGTAAACACTCCGACTCTCTTACCCATTGCCATATGCATGGACTTAAGAAAAGCGCAGACACTTCCTTTGCCGTTAGTCCCTGCAACATGAAACACCTTGCGACCGCCTTCGGTTATAACGCCTTTGTCCTTCAGGTATTCATAGAAGGCCTTTGCTCCTTCAAACCGCTTATCAACAAAACGCGGTACCGAATCAAGATACGATACCGCCTGTTCATAACTGTATGTTTTTGTGACTGAACCTTTACTACTCATGCTTCTTCTTTCTTATCCAGATGAGCCTGCCGTCTCTCGATCTTATCATTTCTGCATATGAATCTGACGCAGCTCTCCTCTTTGTGAAGAACAAGTTTGGCTGCATCGATACCGATAGTGGTATTACGATAGGCATCTCCTCTTATCTCCACATACGAATTTGTTCCCTCCGCCATCCTGACTGCAAGTTCATGCTTCTCTTTGGTGATATCATCAACCTGAGCATAGGCCGCATCTTTCTTGACATTCAGTTCGTAAATACGATCTTTCTGTTGCTGAGTCGCGCCCCTTTGCTTACTGGCCTTGAGCAGTTCCGTCATTTCGGATATTATGGCTGCCAGCTCGTTATTGACCGTTTCCTCTCTCTTATTGAGAGTATCATATTGCATATAATCCTCATCGCCGAATCCTGCATGCAGTTCTGTGATGATCTCATTATAATTACCGGAAGTACGAACCTCTACTCCCGACAGACCGTGTGTGAATCCTCCGACAACGGTACCTCTCGCACCGTCTACCAGCACCTTCTTTGAAGATCTGACTTCGGAATTCATTATGTAATTGGCATGTACTTCACCCTTGGCATCTACAGATGCGTACTCTATGAAGTCGGCAAAAACATCGCCTCTTGCGGATATCCTGCTCTTGCCCTGTGCCCCCCTGGCGAGCACTATATCTCCGCCTGCGAAAACCTTGGCATTTGACACCGTTCCGTTGATCGTAACATTACGTCCCGCTCTTATGGTCGCACCGGATTCCACATTGCCGTTTATGACTATATCACCGTAGAATTCTACCGTACCGTAGTTGACATTAAGATCGTCGTTGACTTCGTGTACCGATAAAATCTCAATGACATTGCCGTTTCTCGATATCTTACCGGATATGGTCGCAAAATACTCATTGGTATCGGGATCGAACCTTATGTATTTGCCCCTTAACTGAGGCTGGTCCTTGGCGATCCTCGGTATCTTCTCCGCTCCCATGACATCGAAGCCCTTCTCCCCTTGTATGGCAGGATAATAGATGGCGATCCTGTCTCCTTCACTTACATTTGCAAGCTTATTCATGGAGGTGTAATCCACTGTACCGTCCTCACGGATGTCGGGATTCTCTCTCTTCTCCATATCGACGAGCCATTCATAATAGCCTTCGACACCGGGAACCACTTCCGTTCCCTCCGCAACCACCGTATCTTCATTATACTGACCAAGACTTATCATCTCATTGATCAGGTCGCTTCTGATTCCGAGAACGACCCTGTTAGACCGAAGGGCCGCAACAACTTCGGGAACGGAATACGCTTCTGTTCCCAGGGGAACGGACAGGTTCACCATCGCCTTCATCTTATCCTCAGAGACGGTGACCGTGATGACCTTGGAACTTACAGGCTCTTTCTCTGCCCCTTCTTCTGTTGCTTCCGTTTCGTGAGCTATAACGGGATTACCAACATTTACATTGGCAGCTTCCCGTTTCAATTGCTCTCTTAACTTGGCCAGTTCTTCCGATGATAGCTTATTGCTCTCTGCCAAATCTGTACCCTCTTAAATATTCCCCAGTTTTCCTATCTGAGCAGACACTTCATTAAGCATCTGTCTGTATTTCTCAAGCTTGTCTCTTTCTTCCTGAACCTTGGCTGCCGGAGCCTTGGACGTAAATCTCTCATTACTTAACATTCCTTCGGCTCTGGATATCTCCGAGCGCAGTCTGTCTTCCTCTTTGGCAAGACGCTCACGTTCCTTGGCTATGTCCACAAGCTCCGCAAAAGGAATATATATATTTGCACCGGGTATGACTACGGATACCGCATCCGATGCTATACCCTGCATATCATTCTGAACGATGACCTCCGTAGCGTATGCCAGTCCCTTAAGATATACAGTGCCCGTCTCAAAGGCCTCACGTACTCCCGCATCTTCCGATACGACAAAGATGCTCGCTTTTTTTGAAGGAGCCACATTCATCTGAGTGCGGACATTTCTTATGCCTCTTACAGCTTCCTTGATCAGCTCTACATCTTCTTCCTCTTTCGGGTATACTCTGTTCTCATCATATACCGGCCACGAAGAGATCATGATCGAAGCCTCTTTTGACTGAAGTGTCATAAATATCTCTTCAGTGATGAAAGGCATATAAGGATGAAGCAGCTTAAGTGCGTCTATCAGAACGTTCTTAAGAGTCCAGAGAGCTGCGTTCTTATCAGATGACTCACCTTCTGCATATAATCTGGGCTTGACCATCTCTATATACCAGTCACAGAATTCATCCCAGATAAAATCGTAGACCTTCTGAACTGCGATGCCGAGTTCGAACTTATCCATATTCTCGGTCGCATCTTTGATCACGGACTGAAGCTTGCTGATGATCCATTTATCCTCCGCCTTAAGATCTGAATCCGAGGGCTTAGCCGGATCGGTATCACCCATGTTCATCATGATGAATCTTGATGCATTCCATACCTTATTGGCGAAGTTTCTGCTCGCCTCAACCCTCGACATATAGAATCTCATGTCATTTCCGGGAGCATTACCGGTGATGAGCGTGAGTCTTAACGCATCCGCGCCGTATTTATCTATGATCTCCAAAGGATCTATGCCGTTTCCTAAGGATTTGCTCATCTTGCGTCCCTGATCGTCACGTACAAGTCCGTGGAAGAGCACAGTCTTAAACGGCTTCTCGCCCATCTGCTCATAGCCCGAGAATATCATTCTGATGACCCAGAAGAATATGATGTCATATCCTGTCACGAGCACATCGGTGGGATAGAAATACTTAAGATCCTCTGTCTGCTCAGGCCATCCGAGTGTAGAGAAGGGCCAGAGTGCTGATGAGAACCACGTATCCAGAGTATCCGGATCCTGCTCGATATGAGAAGAACCGCACTTCGGACATACGTTAACGTTATCCTTGGATACGATGACCTCGCCGCAATCCTTGCAGTAGTATGCGGGGATCCTGTGACCCCACCACAACTGTCTTGAGATACACCAGTCTCTTATATTGTCGGTCCAGTTGAAGTATATCTTGTCCATCCTCGGAGGAATGAGTTTGATATCACCTTCCTTGACAGCCTTGACGGCCGGTTTGATGAGTTCATCCATCTTGACGAACCACTGTGCCTTGATCAGAGGCTCTATCGTAGTTCCGCATCTGTCGTGCGTTCCGACATTGTGAGTATAATCTTCTATCTTGACTAAGAGTCCCAGGGCTTCAAGGTCTGCAACTATAGCTTTCCTTGCCTCGTATCTGTCCATGCCCGCATATTTGCCGCCGTTGTTATTGATCGTAGCATCATCGTTCATTATATTGACTTCGGGGAGATCATGTCTCTTACCTACTTCGAAGTCGTTAGGGTCATGAGCGGGCGTTATCTTAACGACACCCGTACCGAATTCCATATCTACGTATTCGTCGGTAACAACAGGTATCGGCTTGTTTACGAGAGGCAACCATACCATTCTGCCATGGAGTTTCTTATATCTGTCATCATTCGGATTGACCGCTACGGCAGTATCACCGAGCATGGTCTCCGGACGTGTGGTTGCGAATGTAAGGAATTCAGTCTCTGAAGGCTTGCCGCTTGCATCCACAAGCGGATATTTGATATGCCACAGATGGCCTGCCTGTTCCTCGTATTCAACCTCGGCATCCGAGATCGAAGTGTTACATACGGGACACCAGTTGATTATCCTGCTGCCCTTGTATATCCATCCTTTCTCGTGCATCTTGCAGAAGACTTCGGTGACAGCCTTATTACAGCCTTCATCCATGGTGAAGCGTTCTCTGTCCCAGTCACATGAAGAGCCGAGTTTCTTAAGCTGGTTGACTATACGTCCGCCGTATTCTTCCTTCCACGCCCAGGCTCTCTTAAGGAAACCTTCGCGCCCAAGGTCAGCCTTGTCTATGCCTTCTTCCTTGAGTTTCTCTATGATCTTGACTTCCGTAGCTATGGAAGCGTGATCCGTTCCGGGCTGCCACAGCGCATTATAGCCCTGCATGCGCTTATATCTGATCAGGATGTCCTGCATGGTCTCATCAAGAGCATGTCCCATATGAAGCTGTCCCGTGATGTTCGGCGGCGGTATCACTATGGTAAAAGGTGTCTTGCTATGGTCTACTTCAGCATGAAAGTATCCGCTGTCCACCCAGTTTTTGTATATTCTGTCCTCCATTCCCTTAGGATCATATGTTTTGGCTAATTCCTTGTGCATTTTACTTCTTCTTCCTTCTTATGTTCTATGTATCTTTTGTAATAATAAAAAATTAAATCGTGATTGTCAATCAGTTAACTCCTCGCTCAACCTATGAGTTTGCTGACGGTATTCGTAAGTTTCGTACCGTTGATGGGTTTGGGAAGATAGCCGTTAGGCTTAAGCTGGATCGCCTTGACCAGTTTGTCTCTCTCCGTAACGCCGGTTAAGAACACGATGGGAACATTCTTGATATCCCCTTCCATCTTACGAATGTTTTCATATACCATGGGTCCGTTCTCTTCAGGCATCTCATAGTCAAGGAGTATCAGATCCACCGACTTGGAACTTAAGTATTTATACGCCACCTTACCGCTTATGGCTGAAGCGATATCATACTCATCACCGAGATGTCCCTGAATGAGCTTAAGTACCATTGGATCGTCATCTATCACGAGTATCTTCTTACGGTCAGGCTCGGGAGCCGGTGCTTCGGTTTCTGATGCAGGTTCGGGGGCCGGCTTAGGTTCTTCGGAATCAACCGTCTTATCAGATGCTTCGGATACCTGTGCCGTAATGCCGGCTTCGGGAGCCGGTTCAGGCTCAGGTGCGCTTTCCATCATACGCATCTCTGCATCAAGAGCCGCCATCGCATCGAAGTAATTCCTTGCAGCTTCCCTGATCGCATTCTTGACATCATTCATGGGCACCGGAACGTAATATGCATTTGCAGCCATATGTCCTGTCGTTTTCTGGAAATTCTCACATTCTTCCTTGTAACCCATCACGAAAACAGTCGTTCCTTTTCTTAAGAACCTGTCCTTATACCCCATGATCATGGAATAATCTTCTCTGTCTTCCTTCTGAACGCAGTAGATGAACGCATCATATCTGATGGCATTGATATGATTAAGTATATCCTCCGGTCTTGATGAAGTCGTCATACATTCATATTCATCATCCATCTGCATGAAGATGTGATCTATGAGCGTCTTATTTCTTCCGGCTAACAGTATTCTGTAATTGTCCATTGAACAACTCTCCTTATGTCAAATGATCATCTGTTCTCTATTATCTTATCGGCAGGCAGCCAACGTCTGAGTACTTCGAGCAGAACTTTGACATCGATCGGCTTGGCCACGAAATCATTCATTCCCTCTCTGATGAATTCTTCCTTAAGTCCTTCCATAACGTTGGCAGTCAGTGCAACGATCGGTGTGTAAGCTGCCTCCGGTATGGTATCTCTTATTATGTGTGTAGCTTCCACTCCGTCCATCTCCGGCATCATATGATCCATGAATACAAGATCAAACGACTCTTTCCGCATAAGTTCTATCGCTTCCTTACCACTCAATACTGATGTGCATTTGATCTTAGTGTCCTCAAGCAGTCCTTCAGCTATCATAATGTTGACACTGTTGTCATCAACTATAAGAATCTTTGCATCAGGAGCCGTGAAATCTGCCTTGCAGAATTCTGCCGGTCCTTCGTCCTCTGACTTATCTACAGTATCGTTTAAGATCGACATGAGCGCAACCGTAGTCTGCGGTCTGTGCATCACTTTAAGATTCTTTCTGTCAGGCTGATAGTCGTCGCCGAAGGGAACAAGTATAACACCGGTAACATCCTTATGTTCGTCTAAGAACTCCTTCATATCATGATCGTAATTCTTAGGTTCAAAGAAGATGTAATCCTGCTTACCGGACGGAGTAAATTCTTTAAGCGACTTAAGTATCGCTCCTTTTACGCCGAATTTACCAAGTTCTTCTATGAACTTGCCCATCATATCTTCTCTGTCATTGAGCACGCAGGCATATTTGTTATCCGCATTACGCACTATGAGTTTCTTAGCCGGATCGATGATCCTCTGAGGGATGCTAAAATAGAAGTCCGAACCTTTGCCATAGGTGCTCCTTACTCCTATCGTCCCGCCCATAGCCTCAACAAGGCTCTTGGAGATCGCAAGTCCGAGTCCAGTACCTTCAACGGTCCTGTTTCGCTTGGCATCGATCTGCTCGAAATTCTTAAACAGCCTGTCGATATCTTCTTCCTTTATGCCCGTCCCGGTGTCGATCACATGATAGCTTAACATTATCTCAGTCGCACTCGTTTTTTCACAGGTCATGTACAGGACGACAATACCCTCATTCGTAAACTTGATCGCATTGCTCGCAAGATTGATGAGTACCTGCCTGATGCGCATTGCATCGCCTTCTAAGATATGCGGGATAGCGACATCCAGATCGGCATAGAACTCTATGGGCTTGTCTCCTATCCTTGTCATCAGGATATTGGATATATCGCTTATCTCTTCGAGCGGATCATAGGGCGCATCTATTATCTCCATCTTGCCGGCTTCGATCTTGGAGAAATCAAGTATATCATTGATGATGTTAAGCAGGTTACGGCCGGAAGTCTGTATCTGCCTCAGATAATCCGTGACCTTGGGATCCGGTCGTTCTCGTAATGCAAGCTCCGCCATGCCTATGACCGCATTCATCGGAGTACGTATCTCATGCGACATATTGGCTAAGAAATCCGACTTCATCTGAGATGCTCTCTCAAGCTCATCATTGGATTCCTCCATGGCGACCAGTCTCACGACCGAATCAGTGGAGTCATGAAGGATATATATGGTACCGAACGATATCCCTTCTTTGCCGAGTTCGTTCTTCTTGACTCTGAAATAGACCTTGGAGCCATCACTTTTAACATATTCTCTGATATCCATCTTGTCGATGCGCGTCGTTTCAGATACCCATTCATCAAGCTTGGACCTGTCCTTAAAATCCTCAATGAGATCCGGTGTCAAAGTATTCTTTAACAGCTCGTTCATATATATCGGATCATCATACTCATCGTACAGTATGAAGCCGTCACTCATTTCATTCGCGAAGCTGTCAAGCGACCAGCCTTTTAATCTTATGGTTGAATAGTGGTTAACATAATATGCCCATATCAGACATGCCGCATTCACGCTCGTTCCGACTATCCAAGTCGGCCATTTGTAGAAAAGCGTACCAAACTCAGGGACAAGATAGATCACCTCACAGATGATCAGGGCATAGTATTTGAAGCGGAACAGCCTGTCCGTATGCCTCGAATAGATCACGATGGCACTCAGCATGATGAGAGATTCTATGAAGAGTGCAACATAGTAACCCTCCATTCCGAACACCGGCGGTATTCCTGCATGCGGAGCAAACACCCACCAGGTCCTGCCCATGGCGATGTGCTTGGACATGCTGAATATCTTCCTGCTCTCGGTACTGCTTAAGACTATGGCCGTCTTGTACAGAGACAGCACAGTCACCGGGATTAAGAATCTCTTGAAATGCCTGTATCTGTCCATGGCCGCAAGAGTCCACACTGCCCCGAAATAAAGCCAGGCCTGTGTAAACAGGAAGATATTGAATCCCAACCTTATGTCCGCTACCCTGCTTCCCGAAAAAAGGATCAAGCATATGATATTGCTCACAACGCCCAACAGTTCCATGAAGATGAAACCGGGGTTGGTCCTTTTGACCCTGATGGCATCGATAAGGCAGGCGATGGACATCGCGCTTATGACTGTCAGTAAAATGATGATTCCCATAAAACCTCTGTATATTTACTGTTATCTTATCCTGTTAAGCAGCTTGACATCGTATCTGTCAGCAAATTCATCTATCCCGGAGGCTGTAGCAGCCTTAAACTCACTAAGATCCGGATATGTGATGTTCATCCCCTTTTCTTCCAGTTTGCTTATGTATTCTTCAGTCTGTGATCGCACGAGTTCCCTGTCCTTCTTCTGAGCCACTAAAGCCGCATCCATGATCACCTGTCTGTCAGCCTCCGAGAGTCTGTCCCAGATATCCTGTCTGATGACAAAGAGCATAACGTCATAACTGTGGTTGGTAATGGCAAGATTCTTCTGAACCTCGTACAGATCGTTATTGTAGATAACGGGGATCGGATTCTCCTGTGCATCAAACTCGCCGTTTTTCAGTGCATCCTTAAGCTTATTGAACTCTAAGACCTTGGGCGTCGCACCAAGCAGCAGCATAGTCTGCATAACGATCTGGTTCTCAGGTGTCCTGATGACCATCCCCTGCATATCGGCTACCGAATTGACCGGGCCGTACTCCTCTGTAGTAGTCACGCATCTGAAGCCGTTATCGTAATGGGCGAGTACCTTTATATTACCTTCGTATAATTTGGCTTCCGCCTCCGCTTCGACAGGACCGTCGACAAAAGCCCACGCTTCATCAAAGTCATCAAAAAGGAACGGGAAAGCCGTTATTCCGACGTTGGGATCATAATTGGCAAAATTCCCCGCACTGGATGCGGTGATATCAACATCTCCGTTGACGATACCGCTTATGAGCTCCGAATCTCCGCCAAGTTCACCGTCCGTATATATCTCTATCTTTATCCTCCCCTCAGTAGCTTTCTCTACCTCTTCCTTAAAAAGCTCTGTCGCGACCACTCTGGGGTCTGAAGATGATGTGGAAAAACCCGCCCTGAGCACAAGATCATCCGATATGGTCCCGGTGTCAGCCGCCCCACAGCCGCACAGTCCTATTCCGATACACGCTGTCAAAGCGAAAATCGCGGTTTTAAAACGATACATGTCCTCCTCCGTCGAGTATTCAGGGCATGTCTTTAATCATGACCCTGCCCTTTTTAAGAAAACAGTAAAAAAGGTGCAGGCCGACGAAAAGAACTCAAGCCTCCACCTTTAATTTACATAGTACCCCTAAAGTTGTGAAAAATCAACACTTTGCGGTACTTTTCACAACAGTTTACGGTGCTTCTTCGATCATGCTTCAGGTATTATCACTGCCGCAACCAGATAAGCCAGTATGCCGGCTCCCATGCACGAGAAAACTACCCAGAGAATGCGCACTACCGTGGGGTCGATCCCGATATACTCGGCAATACCTCCGCAAACTCCGCAGATCATTCTGTTTGATGCTGATTTTACAAGTCTCTTGTCATTCATTTTTCTTCCTCCTCAAAATCCTTAAAACTTGATCGTTACACTGCCCATTCCGACATTTATATCAAAGTCCGAATCCGAACCATTGTCGATCTCCTTACTTCCTGCCATTCCTGATATCTTAGTCGAACCGACCTCCAGATTGCCCATTCCGACTTCGTAACTGTAATCATGGTCGGCTTCCTTACCTGCAAGCTTAAGTGTTGCATTGCCCATCGATACATCGAGGTCAAGATCGCCTGTGATATCACCGCTCATATTAAAGTCACCCATGCCAACCTCTATATCAGCCTTTTCGGTAACAAGCTTGTCAAATTTCAGTTCGCCTGCACCTATCTCCACATCGGTGGTCTTGGCATTTACCTTAGGCATAGTCACATCTCCGGCGCCAAGCTTGACTGTCAGATCCTTACAGTCAAAATCAACTTCGTCGATCATATGGATCGCTGCAAGGTCCAATTCAACTTTTGAGACTTCCATATTCTTCGGGAGATACAGCACGGCTTTCTTGCTTTTATCAAGTGCGTTTTTGTTCTTACGTGACACCTTGATCTTCAATGTGCCGGATTCGATGCTTGCATCGAATTTCACATCATCATCACACTCGGCGCTGATCTCATTTCCCGAACTCTCCTTGACATAGAATGCTATTGCGGCGGCATCGATCTTGATGTCCTTTACTTCACTTGCTTCCCCAATGACCATCTTATTCCCATCAACAGTCACGTTACGCGATTCCGTAGCTTTATCCCCCGATGCCGCTACCGCGTTGTTTACAATCTTGTCGGCCAGATCGCCCGCCGCATCACCTATATCATCTGCAAGATCATCCAGCGAATCCATATGTGTTATCGCCTTCGGGATCCTGAACACCGCTCCGATCACCTTGCCGCATCCCTTGGCTAATACCGGGACTATGAGAAGCAGCAGTATTATTAGCAGAATGAGTACACTCTTGGTGATCGTAACTCCGAATATATTGTATTTCTTCTCTCCGTTCTGACCGCTGACACTCTCGTCAGATTCGGTTACCTGCGTATACTTATCAGGAACGTCACGAGTGTCATCTGCGCGGTCCGAATAGCCTGTCTCAGTGAATTCCCCCTCTATGACATGTGTGTCACCGTTTGCCAGCTTGATCTTCTCTGCCAATTCTGCCGGAGAACCGAGCTCCTCAATGCGCTTCGCGATCTCATTCTCATCATCACTGTCCAGATAATCATAGTAGTAACTCAGCGCATCCTTACGCTCATCTTCCGGAATATCCTTAAGCAGTTTCTCAAGTTCGCCCAAGAAATCTGTTTTGTTCATTTCTTATCCTCCTCACTATTTCCCTCTTTTTTGCCCATGAATATCGAAGTCACCTTGGACGAATATGACAGCCACTCACTGCGATACAGATTAAGCTGTGCGCCGCCTCTTTCCGTTATCCTGTAATAACGCCTGTTACGGCCGTTGAATTGCTCATCGTAGGTCTCAAGGCACTCATCCTTCTGCAGTCGTCTTAAGACCGGGTACAGCGTTGATTCCGACAACTCTATAACGGATCGGACATCCTGTGTGATCTTATATCCATAGGTCCCGCTCTTGTCTCTTGCCACAACTGCCAGGACTATCGCGTCCAACAGTGCAGAACCCGTATTGAATACCAAAGCACCTTCACCTCCCTTTTTTAAATGATCCTTTATGCTTATTGCTTTACTGCTAATCGCTTGTCGCTTGTCGCTCTGCTTTTGCAGACGTTGCTTTGCGACCGTACAATATTATATATCGTATAATATTGCCTGTTGATAATGTTATACATCATATAATATTGTATGTCAATACATTTTTTGAGTTTTTTTGGGGAGAACTTCATTATTTACGGAACTTTCTGCAATTATTGCCATTACTTCCGTAATTTCATAGACTTCTTTCGACCTAATCCGAGGTTTTTTACGGAACTTTTCGCT
>CAMNDJ010000001.1 GCA_946535225.1 uncultured Lachnospiraceae bacterium | reverse complement strand
CCACGCCGATATTGAAGAGCCATATCACCGTATATTCATCATTTTCTCTAATATGCCTAAGCAGATCAAAACTCATTTTTTTACTCAATACTCCTGCAGTTTGAGGAGATCCTCCTCATCTCCCCTTCTTCTTAAGACAGTGACCTTATCTGCTCCTATCATTATCTCCGCCGGTGAGCTGTGACTTAAGAACAATGAAGGACTGTAGGTGAATCCGTATGCACCCGAGCATTCGATCACGATAAGATCTCCCGCATCAACGCCTGCATCCATCATGACTTTCTGCCCCATCACATCCAGACTCGTACATAAAGGACCGCATACCATGGTCTCGATATCCTCTGACTTGGCACAATGGCTTATCGCCCTTTGCGGGAAATTATTACGGACAAATCTTCCGAGGAAGGCCGCAGATGAGTGGAAGTTGGATCCCCCGTCGCATATAAGGAATCTCTGTCCCTTGGAATCCTTGCGATACAGGACTCTTGTCACCATCACTCCCGCCCGGGCCATAAGGAACCTTCCGCTCTCGAAGATCACTTCGGTGTCTGTAAGCTCAGCTCCCATGCGTTCGTGAAGATCCTGCATCTTACTCTTTAAAGCCTGCATATCAAGAGGCTCTTCATTTTTGAAATACTTAACTCCGAACCCGCCGCCGCAGTTAAGATACTTAAGCTTGATACCGTACTCTTTTGACAGTCTGAGGGCCAATCTCATGGCATATTCGGTATTACCGATTATGTCCTCGACCTTGAGCATCTGGGTTCCCATATATATCTGGAAGCCGATCGTTTCTATGTTGGAAAGGCTCTTAAGCCTGTCAAAGAACGCTTCATCCAGTTCTTCCTCTTCCGCACCGAACTGTGAAGGGATCCCCGTCATCTTGATCTTGGCATTGGAGAAGCACTGCATGGGATTGATACGTATCGCTATACGGGCTTTCCTGTTAAGCTTAGCGGCTATACTGTTTACTATTCCGGCCTCATACAGAGAATCAACGTTGATGACCTTTAAGTCGTTTTCCACGGCAAATCCTATCTCTTCCTCGGTCTTGCCGGGACTCGTAAATATGATATCATCACCTGTATATCCCGCTTTGAGCGCAGCAACGATCTCGCCTTTGGATGCCGTCTCTATTCCCAGTCCCTCTTCTCTGAAAGCTCTGCATATCCCGACCAGGGGATTACATTTCATGGCATAGTATACTGATGCTCCCGGATATACGGAGTCCTTGAGCAGTCTGCTGTTCTCTCTTATGACATCTCTGTCATATATATAAAGCGGCGTTCCGTACTTCTTTGCAAGTTCCTCTATTCTCTCATCTGTCAAATTATCGTTCATCATATCCTCTTGTATATAAGCGATTCATCCGGATGAGTCCGGCCGGCCGCCCAGTCTATCACATATCCTTTAAGGTCATACCATTCATCGGCATTGTGCTCTCTTAAGTTCTTCTCGATAAAAGGATATGCCCCTGCCAGATCAACAAGTTGAAGTTCCATGCCTCTGTGATCCGTTATCTTCGATACTCCTGCCTTAAGCAGGCAGTCATCGGGAGTCACCTGTCTCGACTCTATATCCAGATCTCTTACAAACATGGAATAAGTCCTGACTTCACTCACTCCCTCAGCCGTAACATATTCTCCGGTGAAATCCTTAAAATATCTTATCGGAAAGTCCAGACTCTCTTCCACAAAATGCTCAAAAGTAAAACAGTCTTCGAGCGATACATCTATGAGAAGGTTCTTGGCCTTATTCTCATACATATAGCCGAAAGGCGAGTCCTTGCTCCATGCGGTGAGATTATGCATGGTTGCAAGCCTATCCGCATCACGGCCCCAAACCATAAAAGAATAAAGAGGGTGCTCTGTCCTGACAAAATCAGTGCGATTATATAACACCCAGTTACCCAGTGCTCCAACCTCTCCGGGAGTCTTCTTTACATCATACGGAATACCTCTGCAGAAGCTCCAGGTAAACATCGGTATTAACAATGTACCGTCCTCTCCCACCATGTTTGTCAGTGCATCGAGAAGCGTATCGTAGAAGCCGTCTCTTCCGCTTCTGCCCTTTAAGCCGCATTGTCTTGTCGCATCCATGGTAAGGCGCGTAACATCGGATGAAATATAGACGATATCGCCTTTATCGATCCCCAGTTCTTTGCATTTTATTATAAATCCCTTAATATATTCCGTTTTATCCATGATAATACTCTGTAAGTTTCTTCACCGCCGCTATGACATCCGACTGTTCATCATCACTTAAGCCGTAATAGAGCGGCAACGATAATATCTCTTCATAGAGAGCCTCGGCATTGGGGCACAGACCTTTCTTATAACCCAGTCTCTTGTAATGAGGGAAGTAATACACCGGGATATAATGTACATTGCAGCATATCCCTTCCGCTCCCATCGCATCAAAGAACCGTCTCCTGTCAACTTTAAGCTTCTTAAGATCAAGTCTTAATATGTAGAGATGTCTGCATGTATCAGACTCCTTGATTTCTTTCTGTACGATGATACCGTCGATCCCTTTAAAAGCTTCGTCGTAACGCTTAACGAGCTCCTTACGCCTTGACTTGAACATTTCAAGTTTATCAAGCTGACTGATCAGAAGTCCGGCCTGGATATCCGTCATCCTGTAATTGTATCCCAGATCTACCTGTTCATAATACCACGGACCATCGGAAGGAGCCTCCATAAGCTCCTCATCTCTTGTTATCCCGTGAGACCTGTATAACAGCAGCTTCTTATGCAGTTCATCACTGTCGGTCAGTACGGCTCCGCCTTCACCGCCTGTTACTGTCTTGACCGGATGAAACGAAAACGTCGTCATATCAGCCAGCGTTCCGACTTCTCTTCCTTTGTACAGAGTTCCGATCGAGTGAGCGGCATCTTCTATCGTAGTGATTCCGTGCTCCTTAGCTATAGCGATCAGTTCATCCCACTTGCATGCCTGTCCCGTATAATCCACGCCTACGATCACTTTGGTCCTGTCCGTGATATGAGCCTTAACAGACTCGGGATCTATGTTATATGTTTCGGGATCTATGTCCGCAAATACGGGTTTTGCTCCGACATATAATGCGCAATTGGCACTTGCGGCAAAGGTTATCGGAGTCGTTATGAGTTCATCTCCCTGTCCTAAGCCTGCTGCCATAGCCGCTATATGCAGAGCCGCGGTCCCGTTACTGCATACCACGGCATGCTTTGCTCCTGTAAGTTTACATAACTTTTCTTCAAGTTCGCCTATCTTCGGTCCGCAGGTAAGATAATCGGATCTTAGAACTTTCTCTACGGCTTCATAGTCTTTTTCATCTAAGAACTGATGACCGTAATACAGTTTTTTCTCTCTTATGGGTGAGCCACCCTCAATAGCCGGTTTTTCCATATTTTTCAAGCCTTTTCCTCTTTCAGCATACTTCATAACAGTATACCACATTTTTAGTGAAAAAGTAATCCGGATGTGCTAATATAGGATGTGTTCGGATCGGCAAAAATGCTGACCGGACCAAGGGACGGATATGATCCGTCACAGGTGACTGATATGAAGAAGATCTCGATAGTTGTGCCCTGTTATAACGAAGAGGCCACTGTAGAACAATATCATAATACCGTAGCAGACCTCTGGGACAGTTCGCACCTGTCAGAGCACTATCTCAGAGAACTGATCTTTATTAACGACGGTTCCTCTGACAATACCCGCGATCTGATCATGAGATTAAGCGAGCGCGATCAGACAGTCCGTTATACTTTCTTTTCCAGAAATTTCGGCAAAGAAGCTGCTATTTTCTGCGGCCTTAAGCAGGCAACCGGAGATGCTGTCGTAGTGATGGATTGCGATCTTCAACACCCTCCCGCTGCCATGGTCGAGATGATCTCGAAATGGGAGGAAGGCTTCGATATAGTAGAGGGCATCAAATCGACAAGAGGCAAGGAGAGCCGTTCACACGGTTTTTTTGCCGGACTTTTCTACAAGATGATCAGCCGCATGGTAGGCTTCGATATGGCAGGTTCATCAGACTATAAGCTCATGGACCGCAAGGTAGTGGATACCCTCAATACTCTCCCGGAGAAGGCGACCTTCTTCAGAGCCCTCAGCTACTGGGTGGGTTACAGACAGGCGACCGTCTTATATGAAGTTGCAGACAGAGTCGGCGGAGAGAGTAAGTGGTCCGGGATCTCACTTATCAAATATGCCGTGAGTAATCTGACATCATTTACCTATGCCCCTCTGCACCTTATAGCCATTGTCGGTACAGTGATCATCCTTATCGGTATCGGTCTCGGTATCGATGCGATCATATCTTATTTCCAAGGCGAGTCAGTAGGCGGTTATCCTTCACTTGTTATCCTGATCACACTTGCAACGGGTGGCATAATGCTAAGTCTCGGAGTCATCGCGATCTATATCGCCAAGATGTATTCTGAGCTAAAAGGCAGACCGCGATATGTCGTAGATGAACAGAAATAACTAAACGACCGGTAAACCGGTCGTTTTTCTTATCGTGCAACGTTCATTGCCGCTTCGTATTCAATATCTCTGTTTTCGGAATACAGGAAGTTCTTATCATCAACTCCGTATTCCAAATAACCCTCTTCCTTAAGAGCTATTCCCGGATGACACAGCACTTCCATTGTCTTATCCTTTTGTACAGCCAGGGTGCGCATATCGCTCATAAGAAGCTCAACTCTTTCTCTGTCCATCCTGCCGCTCATGATAAGACCCCACATCAATCCGTAAGATACTCCTGCACAGTTAAGCCTCATTTCTGCTCTGTATGAGAGGAGGTTTAACAGGATATTCTTGATGAGGTTCACTGCCGGATATGTTCCCTTTATCTTCTTAAAAGGCTTTATCGGCTCTCTCGATACTCTGACAAACTTAAGTCTGTCCGTAAGTCCGAGTTCTTCAGTCGCACCCATCATGGCATCGAATACCACGGGTATCATATGAGTATGCATATGACTGTCGAGTCTGAGTCCCGCTCTTTTTGCTTCCGTGATCTCTGCAGTATCTTCATCAGAGGATATATTGGCATCATCGGGCAGTCTGTCATATACCCGTTTTATCTGCATGGTGAATTCTCTCTTCAGTTCTTCCTTTATCTTCTTCCTTCTTACGGGAATATACGAAGAGATCAGTAATTTCCCCCAGGATGTGTGAAATATCCTGCGGCTTTTGCCCTCATCCTCGTAGCTGTAGGTAAGTAGCGGATCAGAGATCCCTGCCAGCGAAAACCCGTCAACTATATCCAGATGTACTGACAAAAAAGGCTTGGTTTGCAGTGAATCCCATTTGGCGTTCAACAGATCCATACTCTCATCAAACGCTGTCATATTGGGAATAATGCTCATACTGTCAAGCTTACCCGCCTCTGTCAGCTCCATCATCCTGACGGCATTGTTCACGGACACGCCGTAATCATCGCCATGATAATCAATGTATTTTTTATTCTTCATGATCATTCTCCGATTAATTCACCATAAGCTCATCCCGGGCTTTAGAACCTGACTTCTCCTTCATGCGTAAGGAGGGATATGTTCTTTATCGACTCTATCCTGCCCAGTTCTTCCATAAGCTTAGCTTCATTGTCCGTGCGGACTTCGAATATGATATCGAGTCCCGTCTTCTTGAGATTACGCGACTTTACCTTAACATCCTTACAATGGCTTCGTATATGCTCCATAGCCTCTCCCTCATACCCGGATCCTTCGCCGTTTATTATGAGAAGATAGGGCTTCTTCTTAACCGGAATAAACTCAAGTACGAATATTCCCACAGTGACCATGAGCGCTACTATAACGGCTATCTCAAACAATCCCGCTCCGCAGATTATCCCTTCACCTATACTCCAGAACAGAAAAAGCAGATCCATCGAGTCCTTGACCGCCGTACGGAAACGCACGATCGAAAGAGCACCGACCATACCGAGCGAAATGACTATGCTGCTCTGCATCGCTATGATTATGCCGGCCGTAACTACCGATATGACAGCCATCGCTATGTGGAAGCTCCTGTCATAAAGAGAGCTCTTATTGACCAGCCTGTATATGAAATAAATATATATGCCTATTGCAAACGTGATGGCAAGTATCGTCACCACCTGACTGGTTGGCATGTCAGTATTGGCAAATCCCTCAAGTACGGAACGCCTTATCGCATCTTTAAAACTCATACTCTGTATTTCTCCTTATACTCTTATATATGCTGCAGCACTCTCGCGTAATAATACTTTGAATATGATGTCCTCTGCAGACTGCCGATATCAAGTATTTCTCTTATAAAGTCCGGAAGCAGTTCATCATACTTGACTTCCATTATATGCTGTCCGACAGGCATCACCGGGATCATCGGTGCGTTTGCATCCCACATAAGGCTATGATCCTTACATGCTCCTATATTCCTGTCATAAGTGATCCTCACATTACCGGTGCCATACGTGTATGCCGTTCTCTCGTATTCTATCAGGATCACCGGCTGCATCCGTCTGTATTTCATCTCTGTGCAGAGCTTTGTGACAAGTTCCGAATCCGTGTCAAGATACAGGTCATCATCACGGTCAAAAAGCCGCTCTGCTTCATGACGACTAAGTCGCGCGGATCTTTTATTCGTAAAGCCTCTTAACTTACTCTTAAGCTCCAAATGTATCAGATCATCTCCCAGATCATAAGTCCTTATCCTGAACTTCTCTCGCCCGTCGACTCCGGCTTCATTCTCTGCAAGACATGTATCGTACATATCGTCAAAATAGACACTTCTGACGGTATAACCTCCGTCATGTCCATGTACATCCGGCTCACAGACCGCCTTAAGTCCGTTCTCTATAGTCCGCCAGAGCTCTTCACTGACTATGTATTTATCTTCTATTCTGTACTCCATACCAAATCCAGAAAATCGATCCTCTCACGGGCAAAGTCCGTAAGATGCGAATATGCATCATCACTTCCCGGTATGACACCTCTGTCATCATACATGGTCTTCCACCTTATATACTCCGCTTCATATGCGCCGGCAAGCATTTCCCTTGTCTGCTTAAGTCTCTTTCCATAGAGAATATCCGCTATCGCATCTCTGTTATCACGGTAGGCTTGCGTATACCGATCTCTGAAAGAGTCCTTAAATTGCAGGCTTATGAACCAAGTAGAGGCATCCGAATGCGGATACATCCTGGTAAGACCCTGAGGGGAGTCATAACCCATCCAGTCCTGATAGCTCCCAAGAGTCATATCAAAATCCCATCCCGGAGCACAATAGAGCTTACCGCCGTCCCTGTCACTTACCTTATAACAGAAACCGCTCGACACGCCGGCGTCATAGTTCTTGGCTATTTCCTCCGTAAGATAAGCAAGTACAAAAGTCTCCGTGTCTATATATTCCGAATACCTTGCATCTTCCTCATCATCGCCTCCGGGTGTTATTATAGCAGATTCCACCTTGTTCATATAGTCTCTTAAGTATTCTAACTGCTCTTGTGTGGCATAATCCGGCTCATGTACGATAAAGTGTTCTTCTCCGTCTGTAACAACGGGACATGCTATCTTATCTTCCTCTAGTGCAAATCTGTCCACATACTCTCGCTCCATCAGATAGCCGCCTGTTATGTCGGAACCTGCCGTTGCTATGTCTATCCTCGCTTTTCCGATATCCGGCGGCGCGCACAGATAGTAGATCCCTTTGAATTCTCCGTCAATATATAACCCTGTAAATGAACCGCGGGTCGCATATTTAAACTGAAGTTCTTCCTGTATGCTCCGTGCCAGGTCATTTCTTATGAGTGTGTCATCGGAAGCATTGGCGATAAGAGCAAATTTGGTACCGGCGGGTTGACCAAGCAGCGATGTCTCTTTCTTAAGGACTATGGAAAAAGGTTTCTTAGGCCATTCCTCCGACACCCATGTGTAATTACCCCTGCCCTTTATATACTCAAGTCCTCCACTGTATTCCTTATTACCCGCCGCGTCATAGACACTTATCCTTCCGGGTTCCTTATAATCTTTATCTTCCAGGACTTTGTCGATATTACCTGCCGTTGTCTCGATATATAAGGTCGGCAGTCCTGTGTACCTTATGATCTCAGGATCGTATTTCCCGAAAGCCTTAGTCCTCTTTATCTTAGCTTCATCCATATATCCCGGCAGGAAGAGATAATCCTTATCATCCGAGCTGAATACGGCTATGTCACGTCCGCCTGCCCGAATATATTTCCTGTCAACACGGTCAGAAGAATCCCTCACACACAGCGATATAATGACTATAACAGCGATAAGCATCAATATGAATTTGATGATATCATTTCTTCTGTTCAATCTTTACGTCTTTCCTTTCGATCCTGCATCTTTCCCGCAGACTCCGCCTTCTTATACATTACAGCGATGTATATCAGGCAAAAAATCATGGCGACTGACGATATTACGGCTCCGGCCCTCATTCCGGCCGGGACGAACCGTAATATCAGTTCACCGTTGTCGCTCAGTGAAACGGCAGCTTCCTCATACGGGATATACATAAAAGCTCCGTATACCCTGACCCCGTCTGTGCTCCAGCCCTTCTCATATGGGATCGAAGTATAGATGTCCGCATTATCATGGATCCCTCTGATCACGATCGAAGAAGGACCGACCAGTTCTACATCCGGACATTTAGGCGATATCTCATCATATGCTTCTTTTACCGCATCCATGTCTTCCGTCACAAATACTGGTACTCCGAAATCCGCTTCTTCGGAATCTGCTTCAACCCTTATGCATATCTTTTCTCCGGCATCATGATATCCGAGGTTTAAAATCTTATAGCATCCTAAGTTGCCGTAGCCTGTAAGGAACTCGTCATCCTTATATACGGCCAGTCCCTGGATCTTATCCATGATCCCGTCAAGATACATATACACCTCGCCCGCTTCCCTTGTCATAAGCACCGCATCCATGGATGTGTCCGTAGTACTTACTTCCTGTTTCAGAGGCTTGAATATCTCCGCCTTATGACCTGTCAGCCTGCTCACCATATCTTCCTGAACAGAGAAAGGATCCCCCGGGATCTTCCTCGGGTCACCTATGTCCATAATACCGTCGAGGTCATAGTTCGCCACGCAGATCGCAGGAGGCAGAGCATAAGGATTCTTAAATACATGCTCTTTTTCACCTGAGAGATCTTCCATCAGGTCATATCCGTGATGGACATATAGATCATCTTCGGTGATCACATATCTGATACCGAGCAGCATGTCCATTGTGACAGTATTGTCATGTCCGTAATGGGTATAGAGGGCGTCATCGTTATAACCAAGTTTCTGAAGCAGATATCTCACGTAGGTCATTCCTGCCGAACTGTAGTGGGTGACTCCGTTGTAACCGTACATCATCCCGTCATTCTGCTGCCTGGGTGTAAGATTCTCCATGCGGTAGAACCCCCTGTCAGAGGTCTTTATCCGGTCTACCGTTTCTTTGGTCTCCCTTACCTTGATCCGGTAGGATGACATCTTTTCTCCGTTCATGGAAATAAACGGGTATGTGAACGCGGCATTAGCCAGCAGTTCAAACGCCAGCAGAGCCGGCATCAATATCATTATCACTTTTGATAATGGTCGTTTCTTAACAATCCCGGATATGTAAAAACCCATGACCCCGATAAAGATCAACACCTGATTGGCCGCAAACATCTTGCGCCCCGTATATTCATATCCTTTTACAGTCACAATGACAAGAATCAGTTCAAGTATGAGAAAAGTGCACAGGCAGTTCACAGTAAATCGCTTCCTGCCGGTCTGCTCATCTTCTCTTTCATCAGGTCTTACGGATCCACACATCCCGATCTCACTTATACTGTCTACGGCACACAATAAGAGCGTAAATACAAATAAAGGTGCCTGTCTGTAAGGATGGCCCGACGGTTCCATCATGGCATGCCAGAAAAGGTTGAACTGATCTATACAAAAAGACAGAAGTAATACGGACAAAAGTAATAACCTTCCGATCCTCTCTCTTACAGAGCGTTTTCCGTTAAGGAAGAACATTATAGCCGGGATCAGCATAATGACTCCCGCATATACCTGCGGAAGACCGAATCTCGGTTGTATCTCATCATATGCCAGTATAAAGATCTTACTGAACACATCAACCGGAGACAGCATCCTGCCGGTAGCTTCCATACCGAGTTTGGTTATGTCCTTGGGACTGTCGGCAAGTTCTAAAAGAGTGGGCAGAAGTACGACGGAATCGATCAAGACCGGAATGACCGTACAGAGGGCCAGGTCCGCTATCTTCCTTACCGGATGCTCTTCCTTACTGACCCACAAACTTATAAGTGTCCATATGGCAACATACAGAAGCACCTGGTAGGAGATATAGTAGTTGAAAAGAAGAATGACGGACAGTGATATGACATAGATCACACGCTCTCTGATACCCGGCTTATCTGCCCTTATCATACCCTCTGTGGCATAGATGATGACAGGCAGCATGATCACGACATCCGTCCACATCATGTTCATGCCGTGCGCGATCAGAAATCCGCTGAATGCCCATGCAACTGATCCCATCAGGATCCCTGTTGGGCTGATGACCGGATCGTCGCCCGATCCTCCTGCTTCTTCCGTTATCTGCCGGTTTCTATTCTTTCCATCCGTATACCATGTGAGGAATAAAGCCATGATAACGGCTCCGATAACAAGTGTAAGCCCTATCACGAGTGTGATCGCATTCGGAAGATCTTCCTCTGCGAACAGATTGAAAATGAGAAAAAGCGGATTGTTAAGATAGTATACGAAGAATCCGATCATCCCGGATCCGAGTGCTGTCTTAAAAGAATACAATACGTTTTCTTCGCCCATGCATACCTGCCTGTAGTATGAGTAGAAATCTATGTATTGTCTCTTCAGATCATACATCACCCACGTATTGTCACCAAACGGAGTTATCCGGCATACGATGAGCAGAGCAAGATACATAAGTATAACAATAACGCCTGCTAGGCAGGCGTATATGTATCTTGAATCTTTTCTTTTAGCGAAAAAAACGTTATTCATCCTCCGACTCCGATCGGACCGGGATCACTTCTCCAGATCCACTGACTTAAGCAATTCCTGTATCTGCTCTACGGTAAGCCATTCGGTATTATTGCCTGAGCTGTATGAGAAGCCCTGTTCTACAGGCTTGCCGCCCGGTATAGGCTGTTGTCTTTCATTCCATGTCATCTGAGGATATACGATGAAATGTTTGTCATATTCATAAGTCGTCATGGAATCCTCCACGGTCACCATGATCTCATGGAGTTTCTCTCCCTCTCTGATACCGACCTCAGGCATCTCACATCCCGGAAGCATCGCCTGAGCCAGATCGGTGATCTTAAATGAAGGGATCTTGCTTATGAATGTCTCTCCTCCTCTTGCCTCGCTGAGCGCCTTGATGACAAGCTCAACACCCTGTGTCAGACTTATCCAGAATCTTGTCATTCGATAATCCGTGATCGGAAGCTCCCTTCCGCCGTTTTTGATGATATTGTTGAAAAACGGAATGACCGAGCCTCTGCTCCCGGCAACATTACCGTAACGAACGATTGAGAAATTGATATCCTTAACTCCGCTGTATGCATTGGCCGCAATAAAAAGCTTATCCGATACAAGCTTGGTCCCGCCGTAGAGATTGACAGGATTCACCGCCTTGTCCGTAGAAAGAGCAACAACCTTTGTCACACTTCCCGAATCAAGGGATGCATCTATGACGTTCATTGCTCCGTGAATATTTGTCTTGATCGCTTCATTGGGATTATACTCGCAAGCCGGAACCTGCTTAAGTGCAGCAGCATGGACGACATAGTCAACTCCGGCAAGTGCCCTGGAGAGTCTGTCCCTGTCTCTTACATCACCTATAAAGAATCTCAGCTTATCCGCATAATCCTTCATCTCATTCTGCATGACAAACTGCTTGTACTCATCTCTTGAATAGATGATGATCTTCTTGGGATCATAATTATCCAGAACATATTTGGTAAAGCATTTACCGAAAGATCCCGTTCCTCCGGTCACAAGTATCGTTTTATTGTCAAGTATGTTACTCACGGCATTCTCCATTTCATTTTCGTTTCTTTATATCGGTCCTAAACCTACATCCGACATTTTACCACAATGTCAGCTATTTTTCTCTATAAACTTATTCTCGCTCAAACTGTAGTGTCCGCCCTTAAATATCTTATGCTTGATCACCCACCATCCGGGTACCCATATCCTCTGTTTCATGGCAGGCGATACAGAACCTATCATCCAACAGTTCTTCTCACAGTGCTTGACCTGTTCCCTCACTTTTGCAGCCTGCTGCCCCGTCCATATCTCATCCCATGTACTGTCATGAAGATTGCCCATGGACATCTTCTCTGTCGAGCCGTTACAGGGTAACACATTACCGTACGGATCTAAGAAAAATCCGTTACTGCCCATCTCACAGGGCAACAGCCTTGGCTGTCCGTAAATATAATTGATAAGCCCATGATTAAAATATGCTCTTCCCCATTTCTTGGGAGACTTACTCGCGAGCAATTCGTTGATAAGTTCTTCAAAAGCCTGTGCGACTTTGTATTTGTCGTCTATCTTATTGTCCGTTTTTCTGAAATAGAAACTGTTATGAAGGGTGGCCGTAGCAAATTCCATACCCAGATCACAGGACATGTGATAAAGAGGAACCAGATCCTTGCAGTTCATGTCCTGGACCGTCATTCCGAAACCGACATCCTTATGCCCCATCTCGACGAGTTTCTTAAGTGTTCCGTATCCTCTGTTGAAGCCGTCAGGAAGCCCGCGTATCGCATTATTTGTCTCTTCAAGCCCTTCTATGGATATCCTTATGCCTATCTCCGGAAACCTCTCACACAGTTCAATGATCCTGTCGGTAAAATATCCGTTGGTGGAGATGACTATCCTCGGAGTCTTCTTATACAGCAACTCCACGATATCCTGTATATCCTTTCTGATAAAAGGTTCTCCGCCCGTGATATTGGTAAAGGCCATATCCGGGAGTTTCTTAAGTGTCTCAAGATCGATCTCTTCTTCCGGTCTTGTAGGATCCTTAAAACAATCGCACATATTGCAGTGCGCATTACATCTGTATGTTATTATTATCGAACCATGTAGATTATTCATCAGTTACCTTTCCGGCTTGTTCTTTGCCATCATTTGCATCCGCCTCAGGGAATATCGGTTCATCTGCTTCTTCCTCGTATTCTTCGTCCATATCACCGAAGAAGCTCGCTTCGCCCTTGCGAATGGAAGCCATAAGGATAATGACGGCAAGCGTAAGAATGCTCACTATCACGCCCACAACAAAGCCCTCGGGGATAAATTCCAATTCGATCCTCAGATTCTCATCGGGACCGAGTTCAACCTGCTGTAGTGCTTCTGTCACAGGTATATACATAAGAGAATCATATACCTCGACCGGTTCCACCTTCACCCCGCAGACCTTGACCTTCCAGCCTTTCTGGTAAGGTATGGTCGTAAACACTCCGACCTCTCCGCTTATGTCATCTCCTACAGTATATGCACTGTCAAGTGTCATTGCAAGTTTGGATGCGCTTAACTGCTCCACCGTAGCGTGTCTTGATACGGTCTTATCATATGCTTCCTTCAGCGCTTCAGTATCCTCCGTTACAAATATCGCACTTCCGAATTCACCCGAATCATTGGCGATAACATGTACCATAAGATAGTCACCTTTCTTATGATATCCGAGGTTTAGTACCTTTAAGCATGAATCATTGCCGTAATAAGTCAGAAATTCATCATTGACATAAACCTCAAGATTGCTGAACATTCCTATGAGACCGCTCATATAGAAATACAGTTCTCCGTCCTGTGTCGTGATCACCCTGTATTCCATCACGGGATTGCTGCTGTCGCTCTCAGTATAATCCACATTTGCGGGAACAAAGATATTCACCGGTTCTCCTGTAAGCCTTCCGTATATATCTTCCTGAAGCGCAAAAGGATCCATAGCCTCTCCGCTCATCTCGCGATAGACTCCCATGGCTGCAGGAAGCGCATAAGGATTCTTATATACGGAAACATTACCGTCTGCTACTTTTTCGTAGTCCGGATGTATCTCTTTTCCAAGCGAACCATCACTCATTATGTATTTTACTCCGAGGATCGAATCCGCCGTTTCTGTATTGTCATGACCGTAATCCGTATACAGGCTGTCATCGTTATAACCCATTTTCTGAAGGAAATACCTTACATATGTAAGTCCTGCCGAACTGTAATGAGTGACTCCTTTATAGTCATGCATCATCGAATCATTCTGCTGTCTCGGGGTCAGATTCTCTATCCTGTAGAAAGTCTTATCGCTGTTTTCGATATACTGAACCGCCTTGTGCACATCATCGACCTTGTTCATGAACGGTGAAGCTTTCTCACTCATCATTGATTCCATGTTGTAGGTATATATACCGTTACTTCCAAGCTCAGCTACGTGAATGAGCAGGATCAGTACTGCGACTCCACCATACACAAGACGTTTATTGCATTTGACATATAACAGAAGAAGCATGAATAACAAAACTGCTGCTGCTATACTCAGTTTGATCTTCCAGGGATACATGTATGTCGCAGGGAATACAAAAGCATAATACATAAGCGCTCCGAGGATAACGGCAGAAGCTATCCATCCTCTTACACTCATTCCTTCCCTTAATTCAGACAATGCTCTGCATGAGCATATGATCATCAAAAGTACAAATACTATCGCTTCTCTGTATGGATAACCGGAAGGCTCCATCCCTGCATGCCAAATAAGATTTATATCATCGAACATGAAAGATACTATAAGTATGAGCTTAAGCACTCCCATTACCGCTTTTTCTCTTAAGGGTATCCGCCTGTTCAGATAGTACATGATCGTAAGTATGAGGATTACGGTTCCGCAGAATATCAAAGGCTTGCCCCAATAGATCTCCAGGGAATCAAATGACATCGGGAACAACTTGGATACGACCTGCCTTAAGCCTATATCCTCTCCTTTGGATGCCAGACTGCTGTCTAATATGTCCTTGGGACTGTTACGCAGTTCAATGAGGGTCGGTATTATGATAAACGCATCTATGCCTACGCCGGCCCCGGTGGCGATCCCAAGCCTTAAGATGACTTCCTGGAAATTTTTGTTCTTTGTCATAAACAGTCTGCCGACTGACCATAGTGCCACAAACAGAAGTGTGATATAGGAAATGTAATAATTCAGAAAGATTATAAGAGCAACACTTAATGTATATCCGAGCAGTTTACCTTCATGTAACAGTACCTCGGTAAAAATGATAACGACAGGGAGCAGCAAGAGAACATCGAGCCACATCACGTTCATCGAATTTGAAAGCATATATCCGCTGAACGCATAAGCCAGTGCGCAGATATAAGAGCTTCTCCTGCACAGTTTCTGAAGCATGATATCGCATGTGGCTGCAGCTGCCGAAAGCTTAAACCCGATGATCAGTGATATGGCAAGGGGCATCTTATCAACCGGAAAAAGAACTGTCAATATAAGGAACGGGCTTGTAAGATAATAAGTAAAGAATCCTATCATGCCTGAGCCCAAAGCGGTACTGAAAGAATAGAACACATTATTCTCACCGCTTAAGATAGTCCTGTAGTAAGCATAGTAATCCACGTACTGACGCTTCATATCAAAAGCGAGCCAGGTATTCTCACCGAATGGCGTGATCCCGCAGACAACCATCAAAATGACATAGAAGACTGCAGCCGCGATAAACGAGACTGCTATGTGGACCGGATTAAGTTTTTGTTTGAGATACTCCGTCTTCATACAGACATCTTCTTTCTGATATCTCCTAATTCTCTTATCGCTTTGATCCCGAGTTTAATGATCTTAATGATATTTATACTGTTTGTGCCACCCTGTCTGGGCTTAAAAGTAATGGGCAGATATTTAAGTCTTATCCTCTTATCCTCACCGAGTTTTCCTTCAGCCATCGATGCAAAGACTGCCGTCAGTGCCACATTTGTGAGGTTGTATCCTTCCGGCAGATAAGCCAGGGCATCTGTCAGTGCCTGCCTGCTCATAAGTCTGAACGGTGTATTGATATCACAGGCCCTGACGCCGAAGATCACTCTGATCACAAGTCTTAGGCTTCGGGACACAAAACGTCTCGCTACTCCGTCACCCCTGTTATACCTGTCGCCTATTATGACATCATTGTCATTTCTCTCATTCCAAAATCCCTCAAACTCCGAAGCAGAGGTCTGACCATCCGAATCCGTCTGAAAGACATAGTCTGCCCCATGCTCTATGGCATATCCGTATCCGTAATAAATACTTGCTCCGTGTCCGGAATTCTTCCTGCTTATGACTTCCAGCCTGTCATAATTCTGAATGTATCCTCTTGCGATCTTAGATGTATCATCAGTACTTCCGTCATCGATTATAATCAGTCTCGAATCGGGATCTGAACTGCATCTTTCTAAGACCGGATACCATTCTTCGATCACTCTGCCTATATTCTCCGCCTCATTGTAAGCGGGGACGATCATATATATCGAATCCATAACTGTCAATCTATTCCTCTTATCTTTTTATGTATCTGCCTTACCTGTTTCGGTGCGACAGATAAGAGTAAAAGATACAACTTGTTTTTTCCAGTCAGATATCTGTTGCAGATCATGCTGCCCGTATTCTTTCTAAGGTACTTAACAACATTACGATAGAACTCATTATCCTTATTCATCATTCCCACCGGAATGTGAAGCAGATAATCGAGTCTCTGACGGAAAGCAAATCTTGCCGCCTCTTCCTTAAGCGCAGGATAGCGCTCTTCTACCAGTTTCATGGCTGTATCTGAATTATCCACTATGTCCATGAATACCGTTCTGAACACTTCCTTATCTCCGCTCCTTGAATTACTTCCGATACGATAGTATACATGATAAGCCTGATCCGGTAGTATCACATATTTCTCTACAGACGGAAGCATTCGTATCATGAGCAGAAAATCTTCGTTAAGCTTACCCTCCGGAAACTTCAGTCCGTCAAAGAGTCTCCTGTCGGTCAGTCTCGTACAGAAACTGCAGTCACCTCTGTGCATAAGGAGTTCTCTCATCTGTTCTTCTCCCGTTACGACCTTCTCTGTCTTTGGGGGTATACAGACATCAGGAAGTCTCCTGCCGTCAGCATCGATCTCATCCCTGGATATCTGAGCCATGGGAACATCAAATCGTTCGATCGCAGAGATCATGAGCGATACAAAACCTGTGTCGACATAGTCATCACAGTCAACAAAACCAATATATGCACCCGTTGATGCCTCGATACCGGCATTTCTTGCACTCGACGATCCGCCGTTTGGTTTGTGGATCACCTTGATATCTCTTGGATCTCCTACCGCTTCATTTTTGCCGTAGATGAAAGCAAGTTCATCGCACACTTTTCCCGAGCCGTCAGTCGATCCGTCGTCCACAAGGATGATCTCTAAATTTTTATAGTCCTGACTTACGACGGATTCAACGCACCTTGTAAGCAGGTCACGTTCAATATTGTAAACCGGTATTATGATGGATACTGATCTGTCTGCATTCATACTTATACGTTATTCCCTGAGTTTACCCGTATTCCAGAAACCGGGTTTTATGATCTGCGCCTCGGAAAAAGGCCCCTCCACCGGAGGCTCTATCCTTCCGTTCATAAATCCGTTATAGAAATCCATCAGTCTCTCCGCGGCAACCTGCGCATTCCAAAGACCTGATATCGTCTCATAAGCCTGTCTTCCGTACTGTTCTATGCTCTCGGGGTTCTCCAAAAGAAGGAGCACCTGTTCCACCATATCCTCATAGCTGTCGTCTTTATACAACAGTCCGTTCCTCGCATGATCTATGAGGAAAAGTGATGCCCCTGCATTTCGGCTGGCCACGACCGCACATCCCGCGTTCATCGATTCATTTAAGACCGCTCCCCAGCCTTCTAAGAAGTTGCTGGTAAAAACATGGATATGACTGCGCTCCATCAGGAATCGAACCTTATCCGGAGGAATGAACCCGTGAAAGGTCACATAGTCCTCTATCATCTCATCCCTTACATAGGCCTTCAGTTCCTCTTCCATCTCACCCGAGCCTATCATGTCAAGATGGAATCTGTAACCTCTTCTTACAAGATCGGATGCAAGCTGTACCATGTATTCCGGATGCTTAAGCGGAAGAAAGCGTCCTGCCCATATGATCCTTACTTCATTTTGTGTTAAAACAGGCACTTCTCCCGGCAATTCCTCCGAGTGCTCGATACTCACCCTCTTAAGTTCGGGCTTTTTGTTCCACAGATCGCTCTCATTATAGAAATACCTGCTCCTTGGGAAATATCCGAAACGGAACATCTTATTTCTGTATGCACCTATAAGATCATAATCCGATGCAACAAACGCACCGTTGCACAGCAGATATACATCCGCTTTCCGGTATCTTATATGGTCTCTGTATTTACGGATGAGTCCCCTTGGCGAGATCGCCTTCCACTGGCCCTCTCTGTAGAGTCTCTCACTTATTCGGATTATGAGCTGTCCCTTTTTGTCACCGGCATGCTTTTTCTTTCTTGATCTTTCGAGAGCCGGTCTTATGAGCGACTCATCCTCCATCCAACCTATCAGAAGTATGTCAGATGACATTATCCTCTCCCTGCATGCCTGTTCGTCATCGTATGATGTCATCACATATGTCAGACTCGCCGGATCCACGAACCATCCCATATCTATCCTCTTCTGCTCCATCTCGGTAGTCTGAATGAACTTAAAGTCGCTTCCTTTCAGTTCACAGACAGCCTCACAGAAGGGCATCTGATGGTGATTTATATAATTGGATACCATGGTTATCTTAACCGATTTCATTATATATCTCCAGCAGTCTGTTCATATTGGTCGCAGGATCATGGGTCTTGTAAGCCCTGTTCATCGCCTCTGCTCCAAGCTCTGTTGCAAATGCATCATCATCCCATATCTTATGAAGGATGTCCTTTATCTCATCCTCTTTGTCATAGAGAAGTCCTTCACTGCCGTCCTCTATCATCGAAGGGATCCCTCCCACTCTTGCAGCAATGACCGGAAGTCCGAGCAGCATTGCCTCACCCATCGAATTCGGAGAATTCTCTACGGAACTGGCACACAGATATACGTGACTTCCAAGATACATCTTCTTCATCTGCGAGGCATCAAGCGGACCGGTAAACGTCACCTTGTCCTGCAGTCCGCCTGATGCAATGAGTTCAGTCAGGTACTTGCCGTAATTGCTCATCTTGATACGATCCTTAAGAGTATCTCTCTTTGTTATGTTCATACCCGCAACTACAAGCCTGGCATCAGGGTAATCTGTCAGAATATCCGGCATGACCTTTAATATCTTATGCAGCCCCTTAAGAGGATAATCTCCCTGGCTCATGAATATGACATGTCTGCCACATTCTGTAAGGTCCCATGTTCCTTCGTAGAATTCCTCTCGTAAGGTCTCATTCAAGTGATGATATACGGCCGCCGGATTGTGAGTCCTGCTCCACTCCCGGTCAAATTCCGTCCGGCCCGTTATATCCGTGGCATAGGTGATCGCCTCAAGTTCAAATTCACCTCTTTGCATGAACTTCTGCTGTTGTCTTAAGATATTGTCATCACGCAGTCTGTCCCTGAAAGTTTTATTCCTCTGCACATTATAAGGCACCCCGTCTGAGTATACCCGCGCACACTCGGATATGATACCCTGAAGACCGATAAGAAGCTTTATACTGCTTCCGTTTCTGCGAAGCCTTCCTATCACCCTGCCCACAGCCAGATTGTGACCGTACTCCGTTCCGAAAAGATGAACAATATCAGGATCAAGATCTCTTATGATATCTTCGAACTCTTTCTCCAATCCGTCCCTGTATATGTGCGGATCCTTCCTGTCATCACTGTAGCCGTACAGACGTATGCACACTCCCTTACCCGGGATGATCTCCTTATGGTCGGAAACAGCGCTCTTATCTGCCGAAACATCACCGGGGTATGCTATGGCTATCTCCATATCCCTGCCATCTTGCTCAGTAATATAGGAGATGATCCCCCTTAAGGCCCCGTCTAACCAGCCTTCCTTATTATCGATCCGTAAACCGGCCGCTACTGCCGCCATCCTCGGCAGAGTGTTGCAAACCCAAAGAATCTTCATAATATATTCCTTATGCCCGGCACTATCGCCTGTATACCAAAGTCTTTATCTTATTATACAATCCTGAGAATGCTCTGCTTTCTGCAAGTCTGGTCCTTAATCCTGCACCTGTCAATATAAGGCGCCGTCTGTATCTGTCAGCGTTTCTTCCCATATACTCTTTCGTTATCATTCTATGCTCTGTTTCGGATAATTCTCTTCCTTTATCAGATTCCGAGTAACCGCCACCCTCATAGTCAGATACGATCACATCCACATATTCTGCTGTCGCAGATCTTCTGTATATACAATACAAAAAATGCTCGTAGTCGGCTCTTACCTTGTAACGCAAGTCATATCCCCTCTCATCAAACAGTCGCAGATCGTAGAAACATATCTGATGACAGGGTATATTACGGTATAGCGCAAACTCATTGAGTCTCCTGTTGGAGGATACTGTTGTTTCCCTCATAAGGTCGTACTGATCCCCATAGTAGATGCACAGTCTGTCCTCAGTCTGCTCGATCACATGATCTGCTATGACACCGAGAACCTGTCTGTCATGAAGTGTGTCTCCACAGTTAAGAAACAGGACATATTCCGCCGTTTGTCCGGATACATCCGCAGTACCCTTATCTATCCTGCCAAGAGCAAGATTCATGCCGTCATATATTCCTCTGTCCTTCTCTATGAATATCTTCGTTCTGTCTGCCTTCAGATCTTCATCAAAGAAGCCTTCATCCTTAAGCGAAGTCAATGAACCGTCATCAGACTCACTGTCCTCGATGATCACGTCATAATCTCTGTAATCCTGAGAGTATATGCTATCAAGAGTCTTTCTCAGTTTCTCTCCCGGATCATAGCTTACCACTATTATATGAAACCTTACTCTCATTATTCCTCCGCCTGCAACTGTCTCATCACCGATCCGGCCGTTTCGGTAACAGTCATAACATTTCGCTCCACGGACTCGATGACTATGATATCCGCGTTCTTTATGGCTTCCCGGGCCGCTTCAGTATCAACAGACAGTTTATGTACAAAGAATACCTTCGTAAATACATCCGTAAGATACTTCATCATCTGTTCACTGTACGAATCACCTATGATCACTAACTTCCTGTGATCATCTGCCGAAGAAACATATTCCTCTACCTTGCCGTCTTCAGCAAGTTCACTGACCGTCATTATACTGTGATACGGATCGCTGTCTATATAGTAATCCACATCATTGCCGTAATCCGCAATATCCAGATTACCCAAAAGCACCAGATCACCCGACACGGGGACAAACTCAGCGGGTTTACACTCGCTCAAAGTCTTCATCTGTATTCCGAGACTCTCAAGCAGGCTCTTTGATCCTACATAACCACCCGCACCGTTCCAGTGAGAATCGTAGGCATAATACAATCGGCAAACCTTCTTGGCACTCTTTAATTCTGCCAGAGGATAGATATAATCCACATCAGTCACAGATCTCATATATTCATACACAACCTGCGGTCTTCTCAGCTCTGAAGCAAATTCAACCGTAGGGTAATACTCCGGATATATAGTCTCCTTGTCGGGACAGATAAGCACCCTGAACTCCTTACCTGTATCATCACATGCGCTTTTAGTCGCAATCATGATCTTTGCATATTCTTCAAGCTGCTGCTGTCCGGGTATCGCACGTCCCTCATAATTATCCCTGTTAGTTTTTATGCCGTAAAACAGCCATCCGTCGCGGCCTTCTATGACCTGATCGTTATATATCCTCATGGGGAAATACGGAAGCGCATTGATATCCACTTCTTCGTATACATTCTCTTCTTCCGTCGTTTCAGGCACACTTTCCTGTTCCGATATCTGCTCTTCTAAGGATTCTGTTTCTGTTGCCGTTTCTTCAGTTTCCTCAGTATCTGTTGCTTCCTCTGTCACCGCTTCGCTTTTCTCAGTTTCCTTTATATCCGATGAATCCTGTACCTGCGTTACGGCCTCGGTTTTTGTTGCATCATCATCTTTAAGAGGTGCCGTGACCGTTGCCTGCACCACCATATCTTCCACAGTCCTTCCACCGCTGTAGATATTGTCCACATACGCCTTATACGATCTCTCCATCCGGGAATTGATCTTTCTGTTAAGAAGTATTATCTGTGATCTGAACGGCAGTCTGTCATTATAATACTCTGTAAGAACCTCCGTCGTATCGCTTTTTTCTTCGATCCCGTCCAACTCAGCTTTATCTCTCTTCTCTCCGGTATCAACATCGATATCGGAAATCGACAGCACTCCGGCGGCATCAAGCACGTTAAGAGCCCCCCATATAACGGAGGGTAGGATAAGTATACTCATGAACATAGCAATAAGTGCATTTCTGCATCCCTTACCCATAGGTCTGCTCTCCTAAAACCTGAAGTATATGAACGGATTATATGTTCCCGCGGCCAACGAAACGATCGATATTATCAGAAGGCTGAGTCCTAATGCATGTGACAACACCCTGTAAGGCAGCCTGAGTTCCCGGTCACCGTATCTGTCCTTATACAGACGACTTACGGGACCCATACATATGATCCCGAATATAAGAGCCAATATGCTCTTCATAGACAGAAGGCCCGGGATCTTGACCATATCTCCGTTTATCGTAAACATTCTTGACAGATATGCCAGTGCCGCCTCTATATCCGGTGCCCTGAATATCACCCATCCGACGATGACGACAAGCCCCGTGTATAGATATGCCGGTATCTTCATTGCCTTAAGTTTTAACACTTTTCCAAAAAATAATCTCTCAACCACCAGAATAACACCATACATAAAGCCCCATAAGAGAAAAGTATAGCCTGCTCCGTGCCATATACCGGTGATCATAAATACAACCATAAGATTAAGGCAGGTCCTCACTGTTCCGTGTCTGTTGCCGCCAAGCGGAATATATACGTACTCCCTAAACCAGCCTGAAAGCGACATGTGCCACCTTCTCCAGAATTCCGTGACACTTGAGGATGTGTACGGGTAGTTAAAATTCTCCTTGAATTCGAAACCGAACATCCTGCCAAGTCCAATCGCCATATCCGAATAACCGGAGAAATCATAATATATCTGCAGAGTATATGCTATCGCTCCCAGCCACGCGACCGCTGTATCCAGTCCGTCAGGTTTCATATCCCAGATCTTATCTGCAACTTCTGCCAGCGTATTGGCTATGAGGACCTTCTTGGCAAGTCCGAAGCAGAACCTCTTCTGTCCCGACAGGAAAAGTTCCGCGCTCTCACTTCTTGCATTTATCTGCCCATTTATATCAGCATAACGAACTATCGGTCCTGCGATCAGCTGTGGGAAGAACGATATGTATAAGGCCAGGTCCGGCAGATCGGTCATCGCCCTTACTTTGCCTCTGTATACGTCTATGACATAACTGAGTGCCTGGAACGTATAGAATGATATACCTATCGGCAATACGAACTCGGGCCAGTCCTTTGCATGAAGCATTCCCGCTAACATTGCGGAATACTTAAATACAATGAGTCCCGATAACAGGATAAGAACAATAAACGTAAGCAATACTCTGCTCTTTTTTGCATCAATCACGATCCCGCCCAGATAACTTATGATGATCACCCCAAGCATAAGATACAGGTAATCGATCCCGCCCCATGCATAGAATACAAGGCTTGCGCATAAGAGGAAGATGTTCTTGCGCTTTAAGGCCTTTGATCTGTCAGAAGTCTTGATACTACCCAGTATATAGTTGATCACTATCACTGAAGGAAGGAAAACCCACAGGAATATCATTGAAGAAAAGATCATGTCTCACACCTCTCTTCCATGACTCTAAGTTCAGAACGTATCTGTCTGATTAAGCCAATATCTGTCATAGAAAAGGAAGCTCTTATATGGCAGGACTCTCACACCGACCCTGTCCGCGGTATACAGGAAATACATAAAATACAGTATGCAGCCTGTTACGACGATCGCTGTGATCCTCCTGCGCCTGTCATTATCCTCTATTGTTGAGAGTATGTTCGGTATCAGCAATAACTGCGGCGTAACAAGATAATAACCGAGTCTCGTGACTAACGGAAGGAAGTAGCATCCGATATATAATGCTATGGCCATGATGCTCATATGAAAATACATCTTATTATCTGCTCTGTATCTGATCCCGCTCTTATAAAAGACAAGGCATAAGGCGATCACCGCCACACACCCGGCCACAACCGGAAGATTCTCTGTAATGCTGTGCTGCTGCTCGGCATAAACCGTATCCACATAGGATGGATAAAGCTTAAGTGCCAGTTCCATTACCTTGCCGGAGCATAACGGCATGATGATCGCAAAACCTGCCACGGCAATATACATCCATTTGCGCCATGGGAGTCTGGCCAAAAGATACATCGGTATGACAATGAGCACACTCTTATGAAAAAGAGCAGCAGCAAGTATGATCAGAATAAACTTGACCGCATTCTCTTTAGAAATGTTTATCACATATCTCATCGAATACAGAGCAAGGGCAAGAACGAAATAATACCTGACTGTATTGAACGTTCTGAAATATATTCCCATGGTCATGAACATAAAAAAGCTCAGCACAAAACTGTCACTCATCGTCCTGAACACATTCAGAAAAAGGGCTGTGATCGCGGCAGCAAAGACCGCAAAGAGAAGAAGGTAGTTCTCGGATCCTGACAGTGTATACAGGATCCTTACCAAGAGGTTATATCCGGGTTCCGTTACCACATATCCGTGTTGATAGACTTCATGACCGTTGACGACATAGGTTCCGTAATCATTACCCACTTCACGCCTGAGTGCCGCCAGAAGAAAGAGTATTACAAAAATAGCAGCCGTGACGACGGCATTGACCGCCTGCTGCCTCTTTACCCCTCCCGGATATGTTCCGGTTCCGGGTATGACCGTATCCGGTATATGTCTGACCGCACAAGCCATCACAACAGTAATGACTGCGATAGAAATGTACAGGATCATTTCTTTGCCTCTCTCATTCCCTTTTTCATTGTCTTAAAAGCCTGCGAAAAAGACATCTCATCAAACATCCCCTTCATTCGCTTATTCAGAAATCTTAATGCCATTATCACGGCCAGATTTCCGTAAAGATATTGATAAAGGACACCCCTGTCATGAAAGAATCTCTCATTATATCCCTTAAACCATGTACTCGGTCTTGCAACTTCCCTGCCGATATCTATCGGAAGCGCATATACCTTAAGCCCTTTGCGAAGGCATTCGTCTATGAACAGAGAGTCCTCTCCGTTCTGATATCTGGCTCCGCCTCCGAATAAGAGGTTAAATGTGATGTTATTGCTTTGTATACTCTCCCTGCGGCAGGAGAAACTATAGGTCGGATATCTTCCGCAGTTCCATCTGTGTACACGTGAAGGGCTGTCTATATGATATGTCTCCCGACCTTCTGATGCCTTAACATTAAGCAGGATCATATCTGCATCGGGATGATCTCTATATGCTCCGATGACGGCATCTGCATATCCGTCTACATACACTATGTCCTCATCCGAAAAAAGAATGATGTCTGATGTTGCTCTCATCAGAGCATTATTACGGCTTAAACCGACTCCTCTTTCGGCAAAGTCATAGCAACATATCTTATGACCTTTGTACTCATATTCGTCATATCCGTTACTGTCTGTCTGATTTATGACGATCGTGTCAGTTTGTAGATTCATGGTCTCGGCCACGGTTTTTATATTCAGTTGTACTCCCGATACAAGAGTTTGGATCGTCATCTCTGGTTCCTCTATGTTTCTGCCGTATGTCTATCTGGAATTCTGTGTAAATACTCCGTTTATCCTGATATCCTGCTTCTTAAGCGTATATACGACCTTATCAATGATCTCACCCTTGTCTCTGCCACGTCGGATATTAAGGATCACACCGTCAGAAGCACGCATCTTATCAAAGGTTTCCTTGTTAAACTCAAAATCCTTAACCGACAGTTCATAGGATCCGTTTGCATTACCCAGTATATGTTCTGTATTGACCTCGGATTCTTTGCTTCCTTTTTCACCAAGGAAAACAATATCCGGGTAACGGCTTACCCAGTCACGTTCTGAATAGATACCGTCATCAACAACGTAATATATTAGCAGAGCAAAGGCGCTTATGATAAATCCGATAAGACCTCCGAGAAATGCCGCATTGCCGTCTCTTGTATAAGCGTCATAAACTTCTATGTCCGCATCCGTCCACAGTTCTATCTTAAGTATCATGTCGATCTTGCCGGCAAATGCAGGCAGTGCCTGTTTATATGCGTCAGATATCTTACGTACGAGCTCCGGATCCGTCCCGGTCACGACTACCGTAAGGAGTCTGTAGTCACCGAGTATCTCACCTTCTACAGAATCAAGGATCTGTTCCTTATCAAGGTCGGGAGCTGCCGCAAGCACTTCATTTACTACCGGATCATCCCTTAATATCCCGTCCCATGTATATGCATTGTAATAGTCCGGACCGTTGGGATAACCTTCGTAATCCAGATAAATATAATAATCGTTTCTGATCCTGTATAAGGTATTGCCGCTCTTTGCATTACTGTATATACCGTATACGGCAAACCCTGTTATCGCTCCGATAACAGTCACGATGAGCACAATCCATGCCCTGCCAAGAAACTGTCTCCATATTCTCTTAAGATCGATCCCTTGTGCACCCTTATCAGTTAACATCATCTTCTCCATTGTTCTTATTTCTGGCCGCCGTCGTCTGGTCTTCGTCCACTCCTTCTGTAGCTTCGGGACTGAATAAGATCTTAAGTGTCAGCATCATGAGCTTAAGGTCCATCCAGACACTGTAATTCTCTATATAGCTCAGATCCAGTTTGAGCTTGTCATACGGTGTAGTATTATACTTACCGTATACCTGTGCATAACCTGCAAGCCCGGCCTTGACCCGCATCCTGAATGCAAATTCCGGCATTTCCTCCATATACTGTGCTATTATCTCAGGTCTTTCCGGTCTCGGACCTATGAATGACATCTCACCCTTGAGAATATTGAAAAGCTGAGGGAGTTCATCTATTCTGACCGCTCTTATGACCTTACCGACCGGGGTGATCCTTGAGTCATGCTTGGAAGCAAGTCTTGCTACTCCGTCCTTCTCCGCATCAACTCTCATGGAACGGAATTTCATGATCTTGAATTCCCTTCCGCCTTCGGTGCATCTGATCTGCTTGTATAATACCGGTCCTCTGTCACAGCACTTGATCGCTATCGCAGTGATAAGCATTATGGGCGATGTGATAATCGCCAAGATAAGCGCAAAGACTATGTCTATACATCTCTTGGCAAACCTCTGCTCAACCTTGAGATTATATTCTCTTGTAAGGAATATGGGAGTATCAAAAAGATGCAAGGGATCTGATCCCTTGATTATCACATCCGATATCTTGGGCATCATGTAAACTCTGATATTTCTGGCATACATATATTTGAGGAACCTGTTTCTGATCTGAGCGGGCACATCCCAAAGCACAACTCCGTCATATGCTTTGCTCACCATCTCATCATACAGAGTACCTTCATCTTCACCCATATACATGAGTTTCTCTATCCTGTATTTGTCCTTACGAGTCTCAAATTTGTGTCTGATATCGTCTATCGGATGATCTCCGTATATCAGCAAAAGTCTTCTCGGAGGGAAGAACAGGCGATAGAGCCGGCCTCCGAGAAATACCCACAGTCCCGCAAAAGCGATCTGCACGATCGTCATATATAACATCACGTCACCACGGAACAGCCTTATCTCCATGAGTGATATCTGGAAATAACTTACGATATCCACGATGACTATGGCAAATACATCAGAGAAGAAAACATCTCCCGGTTTAAGATATCCGATCTTAAGCCCGCCAAAAGTGCTGGTAAAGAAAAAGATCAACACAAAATAGACAAAGATCATCAACAGATGTCCTTTGAAATAGAGTTTGACATGCCAAACGAGCCTGCCGTGTATCATCTCCATCCATACATACGCATAGATCGCTGTAAGGATAGCTACTCCAAGCAGACTCCAAAGTAATATGACAGTTCTCTTAACAGTCTCTTTAACACTCATCATATCAGCCTATATCCTTCTTAAGGTGGCTCTTATGGCCCAGCCGGCCATATAGTACAGGCTCTTAAATATTCCCAGCCCCTCATTGAGCCTGTATAGATCCCATATACGTCTTATCGCTACAAGCTTGTTACTGGAAAGCGACTTACGCGGTCTTCTGTACACGGTGAGCACCTTATCAAGGCCCTCTGCGGTATAACCGTTTCTTAGTATATTCCACCATGTAGCCGTATCTTCGCTTGCTATGTATGGCATATACAGCAACTTCTTATCTATCTTCTCCGTATCGAACATCACTGTGCTCGTAAATATCACGGTCCTTGAAAGCGCCTTCCTGTAAGTAAGACTTTTCGGAACTCTTACGATCCTTCCGGTTCCGCGGGCATCTTCATCTCCGAATTCATATGAGGTAAAACCGAAGGCCGCACCTTTTTCTTCCATGAATCTTAACTGAGAAGAAAGCTTGTCCGGACTCCAGATATCATCCGCATCAAGGAAAGCTATGTATCTTCCCTTAACTTCATCTAAGCCCCTGTTTCGTCCTCCGGCCGCTCCGTGCGGATTCTCATCCATGAAGACTATATGTATTCGGGGATCAAGGGCTCCTGACGATATCAGTCCTTTTAGTTTCTCCCTTGTTCCGTCTGTAGATCCGTCTTCGACCATTATCCATTCCCAGTCGGAATGATCCTGGGCAAGGACTGCCTCCATGGTCCTGTCTATATAATCTATGGCATTATATACCGGTGTTACGACAGATATCATCACAATTCTTCCTTAACAAGGTACTTGGGTCTGTTCTTAACCTCCAGATAGGTCTTGGACAGATACTCACCGAGTATTCCCAGGCAGAGAAGCTGTACTCCGCTGACAAGAGATATGATACAGACCATTGACTGCCATCCGCTTGTGGGATCTTCCCAGAAAAGCGACCGGATAAGGATAAAGAGTATCAATATAAATGCCAGCACACAGAAAAGTACGCCCAGACATGATGCGATCGCAAGAGGTGCTGTCGAAAATGCGATGATACCTTCGATCGAATACATAAAGAGACCCCAGAAACTCCACTTCGTTTCGCCCTTGACCCTCTCAACGTTCTCGTATTCCACCCATTTGGTCTTGAATCCGACCCAGCCGAATATACCCTTGCTGAAGCGGTTATACTCGCCAAGCGAGAGTATCGCATCTACAACCTGTCTGGTCATCAGCCTGTAATCCCTGGCTCCGTCCACGATATCCGTCTTGCTTATCTTATTCATCAATTTATAGAATTTCCTGGCAAAAAAGCTTCTGATGGCAGGTTCTCCCTTGCGGCTCACTCTTCTCGTTGCAACAGAATCATATCCCTGCTCGATATAAGCAAACATCTCGGGCAAGAGTGACGGCGGATCCTGAAGATCCGCATCCATCATCACGGCATAATCTCCCGTCGACTTCTTAAAGCCCGCATATATCGCCGCTTCCTTGCCGAAGTTACGGGAAAAAGAAATGAGTTTGACTCTGTCATCAGCCTGATTCAGTTTCTTGATCTCACGAACCGTCTCATCCACAGAACCGTCATCCACATATATGATCTCAATGTCGAGTTTTTTCTCATCGAAAAAGGGCTTATTCTTCATGAGTTCCTCATAGAAATAAGCAACATTCTCCTCTTCATTAAAGCATGGAACTATAACACTAAGCAGCATCAGCCAACTCTCCTGTACACAAGATAATCTCCGTCATCCAGTGCGAATCTGTACGCACCTTCCGCCTTCTTAGCACCCTCAAAATGCTTAACAACTATTATATCACATCCGCGCTTATTAGCCACCTGCGCGATCTGTTCCATATATTTCTCAGGCTCCCACATCATGTCGTGCAAAACGACGAGTTCTTCATCATATCCATCCATTATTCCCAGGTCTCCGTTAATGATCATGATGTCATGACCGTATATAAGAGGAACATCATCTCCGTATGCGGTAATGAACGAGAGTATTCCCTCATCGGCAAGCACCGGTCCGTCAGCATTCTGCTCAAGATACTCAACTATCCTCTGTTTTTGTCCGTCATACCTGTTAGCCGACGTCATCGTATTACCGGCGAACAGTCCGAAGAAATTGCCGCAGATACCCACATAGAGAAAGAGCAGGACTGCAAGGATGCGCTTGGTCCTTAATGGCTTCATCCTGTCTAACAGTTCCGTTATGCCAAACGGTATGTATATCAGTATAGGGATCAAAGCGGTCATCGGCTCATAGAAACGCACGACGGGGAAGAACATGGATAATATCCATACCAGTATCGGATTGCAGACTACTCCGAGTATGAGTATGACCGGAAAGATCACATGAAACCTGTTCCTGTCTCTGCCCGTGACATAGAGGATCACTATACTCAAGACAAACAGGAGCATATATGCCCCTTCGAGCTTGCTGTTTTTGAAAAATTCGATCATCGTCGATGCTACAGTGAACATTCTAACTCTCCATCACGGCCGGTCTGCCGTCTTCTTCATCGAATTCTCTATGTCCCGTGATAAGACACCCTATAAGTGTTGCTCCCGCAGTGATCACTATGAGCAAAGCTCCGTAAGTGATACCCGTGATAAAAAGTGACGTTGCTGTCACAAGCAATATCCTCAATATATCTGCTATAGCCATTCTTCCCGTCCTGTAGCAGGACACGATGAGATAAGTCATGTAAGGCAGCATCACGGCCGTAGTGATCGTACTTCCCGCATACCCGTTCCACAGAAGTCTTGCGCTTATCGATCTGTTGAAATAGTCTCCGCTTAAGACCAATCCGCCGAAGAATATCCCGTATATATAAAGCTTCTCGCGTTGCTTGATAAACGACCTGACAAAGAGAAGACATGCAAGATATGAGCAGACGACTGTCTGAAGCGTAAGGACTACATACAGAAGCTTAACCGGCTCTAAACCGAAGGTCCGGCACAGATATGCGTAATAGACCGGAAGAGTCACGATCTTCTTGGAAGTGGTGAGTCCGACCCTGTACGGTAATGCAGTGATCGGATTGTATTCATTGACGGTTCCGGTACTCAATGTGATCCTGACCGTAGGAAGGATATAATCATCTCTTATGTAATCAATGATACCAATGATTCTCAGACAGATAAGTACCAATATAACGGCTGTGATACCCATAAGTATGATATCGCTCTTTTTGTATTCCTGACGATATACGGGTTCTTTTCTCTCCTTATGAGTTAAGATGATGTTCAATATAAGAGCCACTACAGATACTGCAGCCAGTGCGACAGTAACGATAAAAAAGCCGTCACAGAGCGCATCAAAAGACTCTTTCATAACGAGATGGCCTATGGTAAAATACACTCCCTGGACCAAAAAAACAAGAAAGAAACCAAGCAGATAAGTCTCACTGTGACTGATCTGACCGATCTCTTTCTTTCTTATTACAGTCTTAAGCAAATTGCCCGACAGATACGGCAGGACTATTATGCATATCAGTCCCGCGATGTTCTTCCAGTCCGCAAAATTCATATCAAAGTCTCCGGGCTATCAGACCCTTGCCGTCTCTATATTGTCCTTAAACCATTCATATGCGAGCTTAACACCCTCTTCAAGCTCCACCTTGTGTGTCCAACCAAGCTCATGGAGTCTGGTCACATCGCAAAGCTTCCTGGGTGTTCCGTCCGGCATATCGCTGTTCCAGATAATCTCACCTTCATATCCTACAGTCTTACGTACAAGCTCAGCCAGTTCTCTGATCGTAAGCTCCTTGCCGGTACCGATATTGACATGAGGTATTCCCTGATAATTCTCAAGAAGGAATACACAAGCATCAGCCATATCATCCGAATACAGAAATTCACGAAGAGGTGAACCCGTACCCCAAAGCTCCACAGAAGGTGCTCCGCTTACCTTGGCCTCATGGAACTTCCTGATCATGGCAGGCATTACATGACTGCCCGAAAGATCGTAATTGTCATACGGACCGTAGAGATTGGTCGGCATACAGCTGATGAAATCATCACCATACTGCATTTTGTAATACTGACACATCTTAAGGCCTGATATCTTGGCTATGGCATAAGCTTCGTTGGTTATCTCCAAAGGTCCTGTTAACAGGGCGTCCTCGGGGATAGGCTGCGGAGCCATCCTCGGATAAATGCAGCTGCTTCCGAGGAAAAGAAGCTTCTTGACCTTATAGTCATGACAGCACTTGATCACATTACACTGGATCTGCATATTCTGATAAGCAAACTCTGCAGGTTCGGTACTGTTGGCATTGATACCGCCTACCTTCGCAGCGGCAAGCACCACGACATCAGGTCTCTCCTCTTCAAAGAATGCTCTGACTGCGGCCTGATCGGTAAGATCGAGTTCCGCATGAGTCCTGCCTATTATATTGTCATATCCGCTTCTTTTGAGCGATCTTACTATCGCACTTCCGACGAGACCTCTGTGTCCCGCAACATATATCTTGTCGCCTTTTGATAGATTAGCCATTTTCTACTCCATTCTATGTGTCGTAAATCCTCATATACTATACCATATTTTGCTGATAAAAGATATGGGCTATACAAAATATGGATAAGTCACTCCCTGTGTCTGAAGCCGTCAGATATATCGCTTCCACGGAGGGCAAAATCATGTCGTTCTTCTACTGTGGCAGGGATCTTGTAGTATCCGATCTGGCCTGCATCTTCGGCTACATATATCGTCACACCGTCAACCGTGTAGGTAAATGCATCCCCGTCGATATAATCCTGTTGGTTGACATAATACGGATGTTGTCTGAAATCATATATGTCTCTGTACAGTCCTGTGATCCTGACTGCCGTGATACCCGTAAAAATGACTGCAAATGCTATCGTCCTTAACCTGTCGTCCTTCATCCTGATAACTGACATCAGATATCCGAGTGTTGCAAACGGTAATATACACAGATAAGTGTAACCGTAACGGACAAGAGGTGCACTGCAGAACCAGAATACGGCTCCTGCCGATAATACAGCCAGAACTATCAGTATCCCGGACGTGTTTCTGATGTTCGATGAGGCCGAATGTGCCAAATCAGCCTGCTGACCGCCTCTGCTGCCCGATCTTCTGCCTCTGCCGGCTACCGCCCATATGATACCTGCCACAGCCACAATGATCGATACAAAAGTCGCAATGACCATGAGCTTCTCCATCGATCCAAGGGCTGTAAACCAGTCCTTTATCCAGTTAAAAGCCGTTACGTTTGCCCAATCTTCGGCTCTTATGATACCGCGTCCCCACATACCGATCTCTCTGGCATCATACTGCGCCATACCCTTCGGTATCTGCCAGTCGGGTGAACCTGTCCTTATCAGTGTGGACGGATATAAGATCCATCCGGATATGTAATATCCGCGGATAAAGTACGGTATCGATATCACCAGACCGCTTAGCAAACATGTGATGATCGCTTTCGGATCCTTAGTCCTTATCCAATATATTCCCGGAACCAACGCAAGCAGTACCAACGGTGCCAGACTTAACTTGATCGTAACTGCATAGACTAACAGAATACAGAGGATGCCCTGTATAGCAGCCAAAGTGGTCGCCCCGGATGCGGGGTATTTATCTGTTGATTCGGTTGACACAATTCTGTCATTTTTTCCATGAAGAATATCAAGCCAGATTATGACTATATCGAAGATAAGAAGCGTTGCATAATAGTCGGATGCGGGTGAGATCATCTCGGTATATATCATTCCGAGATAGAATATGAGACCGATGCGGACATAGTCGGAGACTCTTATTCTTTTAGCGAATCCTGTAAGTCTGCCGGCAAAACCGCCCGCCTCTGAATCGGCAGCCTTCTCTTTGTCATCGCAGATTCCGACGACCACAAAAGATGACAGAAGAGCGAAGAATCCTGCGCTCGTATGAAGAGAGCGGCCTATGTACCATTTAAGGCCGTATATTGCATTTAGTGCAAATTCCGCGCTGTTATATCCGAACCTGCTCTGAAGATTGGCAAGTCCCGGTACCAGACCGTAATCTTCGATCCAATGAATAGCCTGGGCATGATAGAGATTCGTGTCGAAATGCATATAACCGCGACTGGTCCCGTAAGCCATGATAAAGATAAGCACAAGTCTCAATCCGGTCCTGACCGTATCGACATCCGATCTGTCCGAAAAGCTTACAGCCTTACCGATCCTCTCTCTGTCAAAGAAGACTATCACAAGGCAGATGAGCATGAGAAGATAATCCGCCCACATTCCTACACCGCCAAGGAGACTGATAATCTCAGCATATACATTGACTGCACACAGTCCCAAAAGGCATCTTAGGACATGTATATGAGAGATGTCGGGTTTCTCAGTATCTGTTGAAGCGCTCAACAGTTTATACAAAACATTGAGCGCTTCAAAACCTATCACATATGAAGTTATGGCTATAAAGAGCCAACTGCCTAAAACTTCTATCAAACTCTTTTTCCTGCCTTATACTCTTCGCAGCTCACTCCTGCGATGGCCTTAAGATCCGAATCCATCATCATGGAAACAAGGCCCTTGAAATCCGTCTTGCGCTTCCAGCCGAGAGTAGTCTCCGCCTTGGTGCAGTCACCCCAGAGGAATTCAACCTCTGCGGGACGATAGAACTGAGGATTGACATCCACTAACACTCTGCCCGTAGCATCATCTATACCCTTCTCATCTATACCTTCGCCTTCCCAGCGGATCTTGATACCGCACTCGGCAAATGCTGCTTCAACAAATTCTCTTACAGTATGTGTCTCATTAGTCGCGAGTACGAAATCATCGGGCTTCTCCTGCTGTAATATGAGCCACATACCTTCCACATAATCACCTGCAAAGCCCCAGTCTCTCTTGGCGTTCATATTGCCCAAAGACAATCTCTCCTGCTTGCCTGCCAATATATTGGCTATTGCCAGCGTGATCTTACGTGTCACGAAATTCTCACCGCGTCTGGGAGACTCATGATTGAAGAGTATACCGTTGCAGGCAAACATCTTGTATGACTCTCTGTAATTGACTGTGATCCAGTATGAATAAAGCTTGGCTGCACCATACGGACTCTTGGGATAGAAGGGCGTCTTCTCACTCTGAGGAGCCGTCTCCGGTATACCGCCGAAGAGCTCTGATGTGGATGCCTGATAATATCTGCATGATCCTCCGTAGAGTCTGAGCGCCTCAAGTAGCTTGATCGTTGATACGCCTGTTGCTTCAGCCGTATACTCCGGTACTTCGAATGAAATACCCACGTGAGACTGAGCCGCAAGATTATAAACCTCAGTGGGCTTGATCTCCGATACGAGTCTTATAAGACCGCTCGAATCCGTCATATCCGCATAGTGAAGGAAAAACTTGGTCCCGTTATACGGACTGTCTATTATATGGTCTATCCTCTCAGTATTCTGCGTACTGTGTCTTCTGATAAGTCCGTGTACTTCATATCCCTTCTCAAGCAAAAACTCTGCAAGATATGATCCGTCCTGTCCCGTTATACCTGTAATGAGCGCTCTATCAGCCATTTATCTTTCTCCAATCCTAATTATCTGCCTCGCTTTCTGTGAAGCGGCCTTACCCAATAATATACCTTAAATACCGCGCCAAATCAAGCCCTGACGCGTTTACTGACCGCATAAGAAAAGTGCGCCACAACCTGTGGCGCACTAAGTCTAACAATAATATACTTTCTATTATCTATCTAGGATTCATAAGGGTTTCTGGCATATTCATACGGTTTCCAATAACGAAGAATATAATCTGCACTGACTTTGCCTGCCAAATAATCTTCCAAAGAACGGATCTCATCCCTAAACTCCGGGAGCGCACTCTCAGGTATAGTCTTCTCACACTCGCTTTTCACCCGCTCCAGATAGAATCCGGAATAGTCTTTACTACTGATGCCCGCATCAAAATTCTGCTTTGACTCAACACATCGCTTTACATCTCCTGCTATATCCGATAACATAGTCATTCTCCTATCTGATCCAATATTTCAGTATCTCTGACAATTCATCTATTATCTTCTGATCCTTCAACAACCGTCCGTATTTTGTTGTTCCCAATTCCTGATTCCTCGCAATATTCGGATGAGCTTCCCATAAAATGCTTACCGGATCAAGAATAATATCTCCGCCGTAGATCTCTTTATCAGAACCCACTTCATTAAACAGCTCGTTTTCCATGTCCGTATGATAGAACAGATCTATAGATACTGTTTTTGAAGGTTTATGTATACAAAACTTAATACGATCCGGATAATAATTATTTGAATTCTGCTTCAATTCATCAAGGGTCGTTACTTCACGAATAATCATGCGATCAATCTCCTCATATGCCTTATTATATCACAATTGATCCTTCATACAAATACGCCCGGAGCGTAAACGCCCCGAGCGTATCACCATATTATCATTTTACGATAATTGTACAACTATAACTCTTATATATTACACAGTCTAGTAACCAATCACCCGTAACTGTAAAACCCACATCTTTTTTTACATAAACCGTCTTATTTGTGCAATACTTGTCGATCTCGTCCACGAAAATCGAATTCCATATCGCATAGAGAGTTATTTGCTTATTATTCTCAGTAGTAAGGTTCTTAATTGATGCAGAATTAGCATAATGAACCCCTGTTCCATCCGCTGTCGTACACCAATCAACAAATACATATCCGTAAACATTCTACTCATATTTGTAACATTACTTGTATTAAAATCGCTGAGATCAATATCACTTATTCGAGTATAAGCAAACATCTCATGCATATCTGTTACATAACTAGTATCAAGATTAAGTAAATGATATATAATAATGCGCTCATTTCTAATTTGCGGACTTGGTCTGGATACCCGAGATGGTTCCGGAATTAGTACCGTCTGTAAGTATACCGGAGAATACGACCTTGCCCTTCGAATTATATGAGAATGTCATTGAAGCTATTAAGCCACCGCCCAGATCAAGATTCATAGACCCGTTGGTGGCATTGTATGCCGACAGTTCATTCATACCGAAATATGAATCCTTAAGAGTCTCTGATTCAGTTGTCCCATCAGGCTTTGTAATTGTCATGGTAACATCATACAATCCTGCAAGATCTGCAAGAGGAGGAATTCCGGTCTTAACAATCTTCTCCTCTTCTGTCTTTGTCTCAGATTCCTTCTTAGTCTCGTCCTCTTTCTTACTGTCTTCTTCCTTCTTACTCTCTTCTTTTTTCTCCGTAGCTGCCTCAGCAGAATCCAGTTTCTTGATGGTCCCTACCATATCCGTTATAAGTTCCTTGCCTGTCTCTCCGGGCAGATAAGGCTCAGTCATTCCGAAATAGTAGTATGTATCATCTACCATAATGATGTAACTGTACAAAGCCATGGGCATATTAAGATCATCATTCTCAAACGTGGTCACCAGACGAAGTGCCGGATAACCCTTGATCTTAGTAGGCTCCTTCTCAAGCACCTTTGTATTCTTCATGTATTCATTGGCATATTCAAGAAGGATCTTATCATCATCCATTCCCTCAAATTCAGCTTCCTGCTTGGCTTCATTATGGAGCATAAGGAAACCCACTACATCATCACCAAAGTAATAAAACAAAGTGTCATCAGTCTCAACTTCCCTTAATTCAATAGGGATCTTAAAACTGATCGTTCCATATTCCCTCTCCGTAGCAAGCTTATATTTATCCAAAAGATAATCTATCTGTGTAAGCCGGAAGGAATTATCAAGTGTCTCCATCCTGTAGGCATGATTGGAGAATTCCTTAGGAAGGAATGATACTACAGGTATCTGATGGTCATCGGAGTATCCCGTATATTTACCGAAGACACGTACATTCTTACCCACGCTGTCCTTGGCTCTGTCATAGAAAGCATTCGTTCCGGCACTTCCTAATGCTATGGCCCAATCCCCATCCTCACTCTTAAGGATAAGATTGTTACCGGCATCGTCGTAGCTGTCTATCACACCCTCAACCCAGACCATGGTCTCAGAAGGAGTAGCAGACTTGGATGCATAATCCTCATACTTCTCAACCTTGGTAAACTCATCGGTATACTCGGGATCAACAACTTCTATTGGCTCCGGTGTCGGAGTCGGTTCTTCGGTGGGTTCAGGAGTCGGTGTCGGCTCTTCTTTTTTCTTCTTCTCCTTATCCTTGTCCTTCTCCTTAACTTCCTCTACTTCCGTCTTTTCTTCAACATCTTCTTCCTTAGCGGAACAGGCACACATGGATACAGCCAAGACAAACATCATAAGCAACAATAACAGTTTCTTCTTCATATGTTCGGTTCTCCTTCCTTTGTGGGTTTCAAACTCATTTCGGATTTAGGACTGACCCGGATGCCTGATCTATTTAAGTATAACATACATGTATGTGGAACGTATCGAATGACAAGAATATCCTATTTTTGACTGTAAAGCTTCAGCGTGCGTGTGACTACATCGTCCCAGTTGTACTTCTGTGTGATATAGAGAGCCGCCTGAGCCTTAAGGGCTTCTGTTGCGGCAGGGTCTGCTATAAGGTCGTTTAACATTTGAGCAAGATCGGATACATCGCCTTTCTTAAAGGTGACGCCTTTGTCTGCTATGACATCCGCACACTCGGGTATATCCGAAGTCAGGCAGGCATTGCCGTAGCTCATTGCCTCGAGGAGGCTTAACGGCATACCTTCAAGGTCACTGGGCAGGCAATATATATATGCATTGCTGTAGAGTTCTTCAAGTGTCGGACCCTGAACAAAACCGGTAAAGATTATCTTCCCTTTGTACTCATCCGTTACGGAATCCTTAAGACTGTTATAGTACTCATCCGTGTCGGAAGAGCCCCCCGCTATGACAAGCTTCTTATCCGTATCAAGCCTTTTATATGCCTCTATGAGATAATGTATCCCCTTCTCCGGAACGATACGTCCGAGATAGAGAATGTAACTGTTCTTATCAAGTTTCCATCTGTTGCTTATGATATCGGGAGATAACGGATCGACTTCCTCAACCCCGTTAGGTATGAGCACAGTCCTTCGTCCGTACAGTTCCATGAAGTAGTCCTGTACGCCTTTGCTTAAGACGATGATCTCGTCCGCATGCTTCACTGCTGCCTGCTCGCCCTTCATGATATACCACGAAGCGAATCTCCCCCATTTTGCTCTCTTATGATCCAGGCCGTGTATCGTAACGATAACTCTCTTACCACAGGCCTTTAGAAAGCCGCACATGATACAGGGACCCTCGGCGTGAACATGAACAATATCATATTTGCCAAGGCCTGCTGCCAGTGATGCGAATATGGATGAAGACGCTGCGGCCAATCCTTTGGCATTTATCGTCCAGACCTTCTTGATCCTGACATTCTTATATCTTGATCTTCCTGTGTCTGTAGGATCAAGATCTTCCTTTCTCTCTTCGTCATCTTCCTCTTCATCGGAGACATAGGACGAAATACTGCTTCGGGAATCATAGTCCTCTTCTCTTATGAACTTACCGCCTCTGTTATAGCAGGTGACTTTATGACCTCTTGCGGCCATACGCGTGGCAAGCTGTTCCACCACTATCTCCACGCCGCCTTCCCTTGAAGGGATGTGCTTATGGCCGAACATTGCGATATTAAGCTTCTTAGCTGTACTGTTTCCTGTCATAACGGCACCTCATCATCTGATATCACTTCAGTTCATACAGATCCGCATATTGCAGTTCTCTGATGACACCCGGTTCATTCTCACGATCCTTAAGATCATTTATTCTCTTTAACAGTCCCATGGCTGCGTCATTTCTGACGGCATAGACATAGAGATGATCGGCGTTCTTAACCGTCTCATCCGTTATCTCTTCACTGTTTGATGCGCTTATGAAGAATATCCTGTCATATTGCATGAGCTCAGTCGCATCATCCCATATCATCCACTGATTATCGGGATTATATATATATACTATTGTATCATCCTTATGCTCCCTCGCCCAATCATAAGAGGCTGCATCATCTTTGTATAAGAAGAGTACCTTATCTTTTGTAAGGCCGAATAACTGTGTGAAACAGGTATAAAATATGATAATGGCCAGTAAAACCTGCTCCGCTGTAATCTTTTGCCTGTCACTGTTTCCGTGTGAATTACCGTCGTTTCCTTTTTGACTGTTATCTTCCTTTGTCAGACCTTTCAGATTCGTTACGACAGCCAGAACAAGTAACAGTATGATAAAGGCATAAACCGGCATCTCATATCTCACTGCTTCTTCAGCATTAAGAAGTGCTGTCTTGAGGACCACCAGGAAATAACCGGTCGTCACAAACGCAACAAGCCCTATCCTGTGATCAAAGTAAGCCTGCTCCCTGGTTACACCATTCCTGCGCTTACTGTACTTCTGAAACAGATAGAATAAGAGCGCATCCAATATCAGTACATAGAAGAATCCGTATATCAGGTATTCATCCAGAAGGCCGACGAACAGTCCTGCCCTTTCCCTAAGGTTACCCATATCAAAGAAAGCCTGCGTAGCCTCCGTACCCCGGTAGCCCCTGAATATATGACTTAACATCGAAGGATAATAAGCGACGGATGCGATAAGCCCCAGAATGACAGTTATTGCATATCCGAATGCATTCTTAAAATCCGGCTTGTGACCTCTTCCTCTTATGAACAGGTAAAGCGTTATATAAGCCGCAACAAAAAAAAGGAAGACTATGTAATAGTAATGGGTCTGACTTCCTATGAAAGCAAGAGCGAACGATCCTATGGCATACAGGATCTGCTTTTTCTTTCTGACTCCGACGCCGGTCTTCTCTATAGATGATCCGGTCTCCTCAGCTCTCAGTTTCCCGACATATCTCACGACTTTTAGCGCCATAAGGACAGTCAGCAAACATAAGAATGTCAGCAATGTATACATTCTTATGAACATCACACCGCTTAAGATCGCCGGTGAGAATCCGTAGAGAAAAACGATAAACAGGATTGTAAGTTTACATAATTTGTAATTCTTCTCATCATCCTTTTCTCCTAATATACGGATCATTTGTGTTTTGTATTGTTTACATAATATTTCATTGCATATCGCTATAAGCACGGGAAAACTTAAAAGCCAGAATATGAGATTGACCGTTAAGCCCTGCCACTTGGAGAATACGCCAGGTGTAAGAGAACAAACGGTATGCAGAATGTAATAATAGAAAGGCGGATGAACATCATAGGTCTGCATGAGTTTGACCGTGGGATAATTGAACCCCTGACCCTTTAGAACCATAAATTCGTCCGATATCTCACCTGTATCCATCCACTCGTTGTCCGCAGGAACAAGACCGTAGGAAACATTGGAGGAATAGTATGAATAATACTCATCATAATGAAAGCCGTTTTTCTGCGTACTAAAATATAATGCTGCAATAAATTGCAGCATTATGATAACCGCCAATGCGATTCTGTATATCAGATCACTTTTCTTCCCCGGATCTTCTGTCATAGCCTGATCTTCCCGATACTGTATGTTCTGAGATCTCATCCGAACGATCAGTATCCCAATTCCTTCATATATTCTGCCAGCGCATCATGCCAGTCTACGAATTCATAACCGCCGACCATTCTCAGCATATAGTTCTCAAGCACTGAACTTAACGGTCTCGGAGCTGCTGCTCCGTACTCGTCCGTGCTGACTCTTATCACCTTCGTATCCTTGCCTGCAATACTGAATATCTCCTCGGCAAAATCTGCCCACGAGCATCTTCCGGCACATGTGGCATGGTAGGTTCCGTAGTTGTTCGTAAATAACAAACTGTCTATCGCCTTGACAAGCTCGGCTGTGGATGTAGGAGTTCCGAACTGGTCGCTCACGACCTTAACTTCCTTGTGATCCTCTGATAACTTGAGCATGGTCTTAACAAAATTCTTGCCGTCTCCGTACAACCATGCAGTTCTTAAAATGAAATACTTGTGGCTGAACTGTCTGACGAAATCTTCTGCTCTGTTCTTGGTTATGCCGTATACGGTCTTGGGATTGGGATCGTCATACTCCATATAAGGGGTAGATTTCGTTCCGTCGAATATATAATCCGTGGATATATGCATAAGCCTTGCATCCACACTCTGAGCTGCTATGGCCAGGTTCCTCGCACCTAATGTGTTAACCTTAAATGCCAGGTCCTTATTGGTCTCGCACGCATCCACTGCTGTATAAGCCGCACAGTTGATGATCGCGTAAGGCTTCTCTCCGCTCACAAGTTCCATGACCGCATCTATATCCGTGATGTCGAGCTCTTCTACATCCGTATTGATGAATTCCAGACCTCTCTTGTCCGCATAATACTTATTCAATTCTCTTCCCAACTGTCCGTTGCAACCTGTGATGATTATCTTTTTCATACTCTTCTCCTTGATAAGTATCCTTAAGCCTTATGGTATCATAACTAACTTCTTAAAACAATCTCCGCGCTCTTCAAAATTCTTGAAATGATCATAGCTCGCGGATGCCGGTGAGAGGATCACCGCTCCTTTTTGTGTGATCTCTATGGCCTTTTTAACTGCTGCCTCAAGATCATCTTCATAATATGTGTTTTCCAGTGTAGATATGACATCTGTGTCATATATTCTTTTGCCGGATGCATACATACATATATAATTATACTCAGGATGCTGCATTATATAGTCAGTCAGCTTGGTATAATCTATCCCCCTGTCCATTCCGCCAAGGAGAACAGTACATGCATCGGGAATACTGCCAAGTGCACCGATGGCCGCTTCAGGAATGGTAGAGATCGAATCGTCATAGAATGTGACGCCGTTTTTATTTCCTACATATTCCAGTCTGTGAGGAAGCCCTTTTGCTTCAGACAGGGATCTTCTGACCTCATCGCCGTCACAGCCGTATACCTCTGTAGCTATCCTGTAAACAAACTCGGCATTATATCTGTTATGTGCCCCGGGAATCCTCAGATCATATCCGTATTCTATACCTTCCTCTATTACGGTGACAGAAGCTTTAGTATCTATATGGGGTACATTGCTCCCGACATAGAAGCGATCCCCGGCAGTCTGATTCTGAGCTATATGAGCTTTAGCCGCAAAATATCTGTCAACCGTATCGTAGTAATCCAGATGCTCTTCAAAAAGATTCAGAAATACCGCAACATGCGGAGATACATCCGTATGTGCCAGTTGATGGCAGCTCATCTCATAGACCACAATGGTATCTTCGGTTATCTCGTCGTAATGATCCAGGCATGGCTTGCCTATATTGCCAAGCAGGAGTACCGGCCTGTCCGTACATTCACTCAGCACATGATGCATGAGCATACTGGTCGTGCTCTTACCCTTTGTTCCCGTAATGCCGATGACCTTGTCTCTGTGAGCCTGTAAGAATACCTCAGTTTGTGAGGTAAACTTAGGATCATCCTCATCCATTCTGATGCCAGGACTCTTAAATATCAGGTCATAAGATGATTCATCTATTCCGGCTCTGTCACCTTCATATATGTCTATGACTGAAGGTGTTGCATTTCTTTTAAGGAACTCTTCGGTAGACTTGCCTTCTCTGCCGTATCCCCATATTAAGATCTTCTTACCGTCGAATCCCGTCATTGACATTCTCCATGGCATTCCTTACGATATCGGACAACTCTTCAGGAACGTTGTGTTCTTCGCACCACTGCATAAGAAGTTCCCTGACGTCTTCCCCCGTCACCCTGTCGATATGATCTGAATACCTGTCCGTAAGCAGGCTTCTGCCACCGTTCTTTCTGTAGTATTTCACGGCCGCTGTGACTTCACTTCTGGTTCCCACACACTCAAAAGGTTTGTTCTCATCTATACCGGTGAGTTCCCTGAAATCTTTATCTAAGCTTTCCTTATCAAGGAGTTTCTCACCGAATATATCCCCTAGTGCCTCTTCGCTTAAGAAAGGAGACAAAATAATATATACGAAGAGGCACTTTGGGCAGTTGCAGCACCAAATACCCTGCTTGCTTCCCGCATTACAGCTTCTGAACATTTTGTGATAATCCTTAAAGGTTGCGAAAAGAGCCGCTATCTGCAATTCCGTAAGCGGCCTTAACATACTGAAATAATGAATATCAGAATCAGTGATCTCGCTTAAGTATCTGCCGAAATCACACTCAAATTCATAACTTTTTGAATACTGATGATTGACAAAGGAATCTCTGACCGTCGATTCATTGGCGCTTGATTCATTGGATAAGGTTATATATTTCCTGCCGAGGATATAAGCAGCTATCACCGAAGAGAATGCCACTATCGCAGAAAAAGGAGTATGACCGTTAAGATATCCCTTTGCATTAAGGTCAAGCATCCTCTTATCGAGCTTACGCGATGCCGTGTAATCTGCAGACTTGTGATCACACACATCTATAACGGCCCTCGTTGTGTCATTACCGTTCACGGTGTATGTGATGATATCCTTATCCTTTAGTAACTCAAGACTCACCACAGAGTCCTTACCGCCACCTACCGGAGTCAGATATCCGTCGTAAGATCTCTCATCATGCAAAAAACGGGCAACTGACTCAGTCGCGCCCTTTTTTTTATCACAATCATTGCATGTTATGTTAACCAAATCCTCCTCAGAGACATCGATCCCGTTGCGATACATGAATTCTCCGAGGCCGTTGTACATGAGCTTACGCCACCACTTAAGCTGTTCGTCCGTAAGAAGGCCGCACTTTACTCTGAATCTTTCAGGACATGTGATCTTGTAATAGCTTATGCATTCCACCATTCCGAGGTTAAAGACCAATCTGTTAAATATCGGATCAGTCGTCAGATCTTTTGCAGGATCACAGCCGGCCGGTCTGATTCCGACAGGGGCTAACGGAAAATCCCACTTTGCTTTGAATTCGGACAGATCGCTTATCTCGAAGTCATATTCCACATGGTAATGATCCGCAGTCTTCTCTATCGTATAACCTTTATAAATGAATTCCTTATGCAATTGTCTGAGAGTCGTAAAACTCTTTTTTAATGCATCGCTCATCTGATCTGACCTTTACAGAGTACTTCCTTTATTCTGCAGGCTCCTCACCGGTCTGTTCAGAAGCACCGGTCTCTTCACCGTCATCCGATGATCCATCCGATCCTTCGGAATCTTCTGTGTTCCATTCGGGATGATCCTCGGCGTATTCAACACCCTCTTCTCTGAAACCGTGCTCATTCATCCAGTCTACCCACAGGTAATAATACTGAGCCAGCAGGTGTACACCGTCTCTTGATATCTCTGATCTTAAGTATCCCTCATCATCCACAAGTACGGGATTGACGTCGAAATAGAATATATCCTTGCCGTTGGCATACTTTGCAATGGCCACGTTCTTGGAGTTGATATTGCCGTTATTAAATGAATTGCTTGACAGATCCTTCTCTTTGGTAACAAAAGTATTACCGATTATAATGATCGGAGCATCCGGCTGGTATTCCCTTATAGTAGCCAGTATCTCACCGAATTTCTCGCCATAGTCCGAAGTATTGGAACCCACTTCATTGATGCCGAGCATAATGAAGATCTTCCTGTATGGTCCGACACGCAGAAGCTCCGGCAACGTGGCGTTCATTCCGTTTATCACATTAAGATTGGCATCCATAAGCCCATAGATGCTCAGTCCGTTCTTGTATGCGAAGAATGCCTTCTCCCATCCCGAATACGTACCGAGTCCGCCTATACGTGAATCTCCGATAAAGAGGCAGTTCTCATAGTAACTAATGGGATCTGTCACATGCACATAAGGATATTCGGAAGTAAGCGGTCTGATACCCGGATTGTCATAAGACTTAAGCCTCGGTTCACCCGTATCCCACGTGATATACTTGATGTCCCCACCGCCGTCCACGTAGTAAGGGATCTCACCATACATCTCCAGATACTCTTCATCACTTATGAGAGGTTCCTCTTCTGTCTCAGGTTCCTCTAAAGATTCCTCTTCTTCAGTCTGAGGCTGCTCAACAATGTCACCTTCAGCCATAAGTTCTGCTGCGTCCGTCACGTCCTCTTCGGATGCCGGTTCTTCTGCAACCTCAGGCTCGATCTCTTTTTCCACCGGACGCTCATCTAACAGCACTGCAGCAAATACCGGATGTTTCCAGGTGAGCTTCCACTCATATTTGCCTGCGGCCGCCTCTACGATTCCGTATATCATCATGGCTATACTCGTTAAGCAGACCATGATAAAAAAAGGGCAGTATTTTATTCTGTTTTTCTTCTTTTTCTTCTTCTCGATCTCGTCACTCATTTTTCTGACTCACCTAGAATTTGAAGTATATGAAGGGATTGTCTCCCGTTATCGCTACCTGATATACACTGTACCAGAATACTGCAAGCAGCATGAACTTGACCAGTATGTTATTCTTAAACCTCTTAAAGAATCGCATCGGATATGGAGTCGCAAAGAATATGCATAAAAGCATGATCCACCAGTAAGTAGTGATAAGCTCAACGAACTGATTGAGTCCGAACACTACCATACCCTCCAAAGGAACTCCGATCATGCGCAGCAGATAATCCTTAAGTTCCATCACATCGGTTATATTGAATATAGTCCATGATATCGGGATCAGAAGGATCATATATATGTGACCTATGACCTTGGTGTTCTCCATCCATTTGCCGTATGTCAGTTTCTCTATCATAAGAATGAAGAAGAGGAAAAGGCCCCATATTATGAAGTTATATCCGGCTCCGTGCCATATTCCCGTGAGCAGCCAAACGACGAGCATGTTAAAGAGCATGCGTATCTTGCTGCATCTGTTACCGCCCATGGGGATATACAGATAATCTTTGAACCATCTTCCGAGTGTCACATGCCAGTTACGCCAGAAGCTCGTCATCGTCTTGGAGCTGTAAGGCTCGGAGAAGTTGACGGGAAGATTGAATCCCAGCATTGCCGCAACACCCATGGCCATAAGTGAATAGCCCCAGAAATCAAAATAGATCTGCATGGAATAACTCCATGCTCCAAGCCATGCCGTAGCTACATCTATTCCGAGTGCACCGACTCTCCAAACATCGTTCCAGAGAGCAGATATCTTATCCGCGAGCAGGACCTTATAACCCAGGCCGAGAGTAAAGGCTATCATACCCTTCTCAAGCTGTCCGGCTTTGACACCCTTGACCCTGTCAAGAGTCTCCTTGACCTCACCGTATCTGGTGATGGGGCCTGATGCTATCTGAGGGAACATTGTGGAATATGTCGCAAAATGGAGGAAACTTACTTTGCTCTCGGTATTACGTCTGTATACATCCACAATGAAAGAGATCATCTGGAACGTGTAGAAACTGATACCCAGAGGAAGAGCCAGTCCCGGTCCTTTTACCCCTGTTGCAAAGAAACTGTCCGTCACCTCCAGAATAAAATCAAGATATTTGAAGATACATAATACACCTATGTTATAGATAAGTCCCGTGATCAGCCATATGGTGGCCGCTGCACCGGGCTTGAACTCCTCGGGTTCAGACTCTTTATCGTCTTCTTCCGAAAGATCCACATTATCAAGGTCTAATATCTCGGACATGAAATCCTCTTTGCTGTAGGATTCCTTGCGGGCATCACCGCGGCGGGCATAAACAGTCTGTATTCTGTTGGCGATAAGGTAGTTAACAAGAACCGATGCGATCAACAAAAGAACGTAGAGCGGATTACCCAACGCATAGAAAATAAGGCTGCCCAAAAGTAATACTATATTGCGGGCCTTACCTCTCGCAATATAGTATACGATCAAAAATATAGGAAAAAAGTGAAATAAAAATGCTAAATCCGAAAAAACCATCTGAGTCTGCTCTGTTATCTGGAAGCCCTGCTGACTTCAAGTACTTTGTTCTTCATCTGATCTTCGATACGGGCAAGTTCCTTCTCAGCCTCGGCACGTTTTACCCTGCCCTCCTGCTGGATCTTCATAACCTCATCAAGCGTATCGATAAGAGTCTGATTGGTCTGTGTAAGAGTTTCGATATCCACGATACCTCTCTCGCTCTCCTTGGCCGTATCGATAGATGCCATCTTGAGAGCCTCTGCATTTTTCTTAAGAAGCTCATTTGTAGCATCCGTAACCTCTCTCTGCGCCTTAGCCGCATCCTGTGAATGTTCAAGTCCGATAGCTATTACCATCTGGCTCTTCCACAGAGGAATAGTGTTAAGGATCGTTGACTGGATCTTCTCAGACATCACGGTGTCATTAGACTGTATGAGTCTGATCTGAGGAGCCATCTGCATCGATATATTACGTGTAAGTTCGAGATCATATATTTTCTTCTCGAATCTGTCTATCATTGAAGAATAATCCTTGGCTGCCTGTGCATCCTCTGGAAGTCCGCTCTCTTCAGCTTTCTTAAGAAGCTTGGGAAGCTCTTCCTCACGAGCTGTCTTGAGTTTCTCTTTGCCGGCAAGTATATAAAGGGTAAGGTCCTTGTAATACTGCTGGTTTGTATCATACATCTGGTCCAACATAGCCACATCCTTCATAAGTGTGACCTGATGACCTTCCATTGCCTTTACGATATTGTTGATATTAACTTCTGCCTTGTCATACTTGGCTTTAAGCGCTGCCACCTTGCCCGTGCTCTTCTTAAAAAGGCCTTTAAGACCCTTAGCCTGCTCGCCTGCATCAAAGCCCTTGAGTTCTGTGACAACTCCCGTGAGCATATCACCGATCTCGCCAAGATCCTTGGTCTTGACACTTGAAAGAGCTGTCTCTGAGAAATCAGCTATCTGCTTCTGGACGCCTGCGCCGTACTGAATGACCATCTGGCTGTCCATGATATCTATCTTCTCCGCATATGCTTTGATCTTTTCCTTATCTTCCGCAGTAAGATCAAGATCATCTGCTGCCGATGCTGTTGCTGTCGGCGCAGGAGCCGGTGCTGCCACTGCCTCTGCAACCGTAGGCGCTGCCGGTGCTGTCGCTGTCTCTTCTGCCGTTAATACTGCTTCATCTGCCATTTGTGTTTCCTCCTTATTGTTCCCTTTTGTTTATGCGATCCGTTCCGTTATACTTCCATATCCGCCATGGTCACCGCCATGTCTTCCATATCATCCTTGGTGAGTCCGTCCTGCCCTAACATTGACTGCAATACCTTGGCATCTGCCGTCACGTCCCATACGGAGTCTCTGAATAGCTTATTGAGCAATTCCGAGAAGGCCTCATTGATCGTGTCTATCGTCTTCTCTATCTCATCCTTGGCCTTGATAATATCAGGTCCCGGTTCGGATACTTGATCATATTCCTTGTATGCTTCCACGAGTTTGAGCATCGTCGGAAGGTAATAATCCATGAGCTTGTGACAGTTCTTCATCTGATCCGGATGCTCACGCACTCTTCCGAAGATATCCTGTAACAGTGCCTCTGTCTTGTTAAGCTTGGCTGTGATGACCTCTCCCGGTATCTCATCATTGAGTTCGTGAAGTCTGACTATCGCCTTGGTTCCCTCGCTCATCATGGCATTGAGTTCCGTGAGCTGTTCGGAATTAAGCGTAGCTCTCTTCTCATCATTAACACCTTGCTTGTCCAGATTCTCCTTGGCTTCCTCTATCTGATGCTTCTTGGTCTCCAAGTACTGATCGTATACAGCCTTGGATGCCATGAATGTGGTCTCTTCTTCGTCAAGACGTCCCTCGGGGAAGAATCCCTTCTGCAGAACCTGTCTGATGTTCTTAACGGTTTTTTTGCGATTCAGACCCGTATTGGCCGAAACATCACTGACCGTCACGTACATCTTTTCTTTGACTAGTTCTTTGAGCTTTCTTGCATTGGCAAGAAGCTTACGATTACGGATACCTCCTGCCATCATCCATCCGAATAACGCCGCTATAACAAATGCGACCAGAGAATTGCCGATCTCTCCGTCTCCGACAAAACTCATTCCGACCGACAAAAAGAGTGCACCGAATAAACTGCCGAAAATTATTCTTAACACACTGGAAAATGCGTATTTGTCAACGAATCTGACTCTGTTTGTCACACTGCGCTTGACAGCTGCCGCTCTTAATTCCTTATTGCGCTGTATCCTGGCTTCCTGCTCTTCGTGATATCTCTGAGCTGTCGCTCTGGCCGCGGATCTTGCTCCGTTCCCTGCAGCTGTTGCCGCACCGGATGCAGCCTTGCTTATCTGTTCACCGACATCGCCTATAACTGTATTGACGGATCTGGATATGCTGTCGCTCAGTCCGGTAAAATCACCCGTACTTAAGGCTTCAAGTACCGAATTCTTGATCTGATCCCCTAATTCATTGTATTTCTGATTGTTATTCTTATCAGCCATAACGATCTATTTCCCCAAATCGCTTAATTCACGCTAAAAGATATAATACCATAAAACCATACTTTTGTCTTGACAAATGTATGGTTTTAAGCAAGTCTTAAGACTCTGTATGTTCCTATTTCATGTTTATACGCGCTGCCCTCTCTTCCTCGGGGTCGGGCTCCGGCAGACCCTTGAGTTCTCTGAATATCTTCATGAACTCCTTACCGGTGATCGTCTCCTTCTCGATCAGGTGCTCTGCGATCTTGTCGAGTACTTCCCTGTTCTCGGATAAAAGCCTCTTGGCTTCTTCATAGCTTTCTGCCAGGATCTTCATTATCTCTTCATCGACCTGGGCAGCCGTTGTCGGCGCACAGTTAAGTGTTGCTTCACCGGATAGATATTTGCTCTCGACAGTTGCCAGTCCGATGAGGCCGAACTTCTTGCTCATACCGTATTGAGTTACCATCGATCTGGCTATGCCTGTTGCCTTCTCTATATCATTTGATGCCCCTGTCGTCACCGTATCGAAAACAAGCTCTTCCGCCGCTCTTCCGCCAAGAGTGCTTACGAGCATTGCCCTTAGCTCAGCTTCGGTATTCAAATATTTCTCTTCTTCGGGAACCTGCATCACATATCCCAGCGCACCCATCGTACGCGGAACTATGGTGATCTTCTGTACGGGCTCTGAATTCTTCTGCAGTGCCGATATGAGCGCGTGTCCTACCTCATGATATGAGACGATCCTGCGTTCTTCTTTGGACATGATACGGTCTTTTTTCTCCTTGCCGACAAGGACCTGTTCTACAGCTACGAACATATCCTTTTGACTTACGAGCTGTCTTCCCTCTTTGACCGCATTGATCGCAGCCTCATTTATCATATTGGCAAGATCGGATCCTACGGCGCCGCTCGTTGCCAGAGCGATCTCCTCAAAATCGACCGTTTCATCCATCTTGACATTCTTGGCATGCACCTTAAGTATATTTACTCTTCCCTTAAGATCCGGCTTCTCTACTATGATACGTCTGTCAAATCTTCCGGGACGAAGAAGAGCCTTATCGAGTATCTCCGGTCTGTTGGTCGCTCCCAATACTAAGATACCCTTGGTCGTATCAAAACCGTCCATCTCTGAGAGCAGCTGGTTGAGAGTCTGCTCTCTCTCTTCATTACCGCCGCCGTATCTGCTGTCACGGCTTCTTCCTATGGCATCTATCTCATCGATGAAAATGATACACGGTGCCATCTTGGTCGCTTCTTTGAACAGGTCTCTTACTCTGCTGGCTCCGACACCCACATATAATTCTATGAAATCCGAGCCCGTAAGCGAGAAAAACGGTACATGAGCTTCTCCGGCTACAGCCTTGGCTAAAAGTGTCTTACCTGTTCCGGGAGGTCCGACAAGCAATGCTCCCTTAGGGAGCTTAGCTCCGATATGAGTATATTTGCTCGGATCATGAAGGAAATCCACGACTTCCACAAGTGACTCCTTGGCTTCGTCCTCACCTGCCACATCGGCAAATGTCACTCCCGTCTCTTTCTGTACATATACCTTGGCATTGGATTTGCCTACGCCCATTATTCCGCCGCCGCTCTTACTCATCCGTCTGTATGCCAGACTCATCACTCCCCAGAGTAAGAGTATGGGCAATACATATGTAAGCAGGATGGATAATATCCAGCCTGAATTATCCGGGATCTCGTTGTTGATCTCTACATCGGCCTTAAGCAGTCGCTCCGTAAGTGCATCATTGCTCTCACTTATTCCCGTATAATATGTGATGACGGGAGAGGTGACCTTGAGCATCCCAAACGCATCTCTCTGCGCCTGTTGTGTATCTGATCCTTCTTCTGTCTTGGGCGTTATCTCTATCTTGTCAGCGTCGATATGAACACCGGCAACCTTGCCCTCTTCGAGCATCTGAACGAACTTGTCATACGATATCTCCTGAGATGTCGCTCCGTTGACCGCCTTCATAAAATAACTCATGAACAGCAGGGTTACCAGACATGCTATCAATAAAAAGAGAAGGCTCTGTTTTCTGGGCGCATTGTTATTATTTCCGTTATTGCCGCCATTACTGCCTTGTCCTCCACCGGATCCGTTTCTCTGTCCTCCGGATCCTGAACCGGAATAACCGCTATCTCCACCCTCGTATAAGTTTATTCCGTTATTCATAATATCCTCCAGTCATACCGGGCACTTCATGACTCCGGTAATAAGACCTCCTTAGTGTTTGTGATACTTCTTGTTCTTCTCCTCATATTTGGGCTCGCATGTCAGCCTTAACCCAAGTCTTTTGAACGTCTGCTCATCAACGCTCGAGAGAAGCACTGACGAATGCGCTTCAAGTCCTCTTAACTTAGGGATCTGATTAAGGGCAAGCTCTGCGTCCCTGTCATTAGCAGCTGACATTGACAGTGCGATCAGGATCTCATCTGTATGAAGTCTCGGATTACGGCTTCCCAGATAACCCGTCTTAAGTCTCTGTATGGGTTCGATCGCCTCCGGAGCTACAAGATGAAGTTCATGATCTATCCCCGCAAGTTCCTTAAGAGAATTGAGCAGCACCGCTGCAGATGCTCCCAAAAGATCTGTTGTCTTGCCGGTAACAAGGGTCCCGTCCGGCAGCTCTATTGCCGCAGCCGGATGTCCCGTAGCCTCTTCCCTTGCAAGTGCTGCACCTACCACCGGCCTGTCTTCAGGTGACAGATAGGCCTGCTTCATGATCAGTTCAAGCTTGTACAGATCCGACTTGCAATCCTTGCCTCTCTTAAGATCGCACAGGCACTGGTAATATCTGCGGATGATCTCCTGCTCCGAAGCCTGCCTGCATATATCATCATCGATTATGCAATTACCCGCCATATTGACACCCATGTCTGTCGGTGACTTGTACGGGCTCTCACCGAGTATCTGCGTAAATATGGCGTTGAGTACCGGGAATATCTCTACATCTCTGTTGTAATTGACTGTAGTCTCCCCGTAAGCCTCCAGATGGAAAGGATCGATCATATTGACATCATTAAGATCGGCCGTCGCTGCCTCATAAGCCATATTGACCGGATGCTTCAGAGGAAGATTCCATATCGGGAATGTCTCGAACTTGGCGTATCCGGCATCAATACCCCTCTTATGCTCATGGTAAAGCTGCGAGAGACAGGTCGCCATCTTTCCCGAACCCGGTCCCGGTGCGGTAACGACCACAAGAGGCCTCGTTGTCTCTATATATTCATTCCTTCCGTATCCTTCATCGCTCACGATCTTGTCCACATCCGAAGGATAGCCCGGTATCTTGTAATGTCTGTAGGTACGTATACCCATCTCATCACATTTGGAAATGAACTGATCTGCCGAACCCTGAGCCGCATATTTGGTTATGACGATGCTGCCCACATACAGACCGATTCCCTGGAATGCGTCCATTAGTCTTAATACATCCATGTCATAGGTGATGCCATAGTCGCCTCTGACTTTGCCTTCTTCGATGTCTTCCGCGCTGACCGCTATGACGATCTCGGCCTGATCTCGCAACTGAAGCAGCATCTTGAGCTTACTGTCAGGTTCAAACCCGGGAAGAACTCTGGATGCGTGGAAATCATCAAAGAGCTTACCTCCGAACTCCAGATAGAGCTTACCCTTGAATTCGTCTATCCTTTCCCTGATATGCTCTGATTGCATCTTCAGATATTTCTCATTATCAAATCCGATCTTCATGATATACTCTCCTCAACCGTTTACTTCTGATCAAATGTGACCTTCGAATCAGTCACTCAAGTCTAAGATGTATCAGTTCTCCTTCATATCCGGCGCCCGTGATCACCTGCGTAAGTCCTTCTGTCAGACTGCTCTCATCATGGAAATGAACATGTCCTGACATCACCAGTCTCACCGGTCCTTCAGGATCCTTTACGATATCAATGAACTGCCTCGTAACATCATTGGGAATACATCCGTGATCTCCGAGCAATACTCTCGACCTTCCGTCGTCATATGCTCCCCACGCCTCTATGGATCTGTCCATCAGTTCCTTTGAGTACTCTGTATCAGGCTCAATAGGCACATGGGTACACAGGATAACCGGTTTGTCCTGTTCGGATAACTCCTTAAGTTTGTCAAGGGCTCCCCGGGTGACCTGATTATTGTCATCATCGACTACCATTATGACACATTCGTCATATTCTCTTGTCTGAAAGCCGTTATCAGTCCCGCTTACAGCCGATAATCTCGGGAGGTATTCCGAGTAGGCGACATCTGAATAGTACTCCTGACCATACTCAAAATCGTGATTACCCATCCCGTATATGTATTCCACACCGGTATCCTTAAGCGCCTTATCCACATATTCTATTGATGCATACATGGCAGAGTCTATGATATCTCCGCCCAATATAAGCAAATCCGGAGACATGTCTTTAACGTAGTCCATTTCTTCCGCAAACATCTCATCCGAATGAAGTCCGTCCGGCGACAGAAATGACTGATATCTTAAGGCGGCATTATCAGAGACCGCACTGTCTCTCTCATCGCATAAAGAAATGTGAGTATCCGCTATGAATATGATATCCATCGGTTTATCAAGGCCAATGGAATGTGTGATCTCATGTACTTTAAGATGGTCTTCGCTCTTATGCTTTCCACACGACACACATAATAAAGATAAGGATATGCATACAAGGGTGCATATCCTCATTAATGATCTTCTCATGGTGATCTCGTTATTTCTTACTCTTACTGTCAGGCTTAACAAGTTTCTCCATGTTTGCCTTGTACACCATAAGCCTGAGGAGGTATTCAGGCATCTTGCGGTTGCCTAACTCCCAATCCTGTATGGTCCTGTATGGGATTCCGAAGTATTCCGCAAACTGTCTTCTGTTCATTCCTGTATCTTCTCTGAGCTTTAAAAGAATCTCTCTTGAATTCATGATCTCTCCTCCATATGGATTGTATTCATCTTGTCATATATTACTACAGAGCACGCAACGGGGCAAGTAAATTTTCAATAAAAAAACCGAAAAATATTGATTATCAGTATTCTTCGTCGTCCTCCGCAACAGGCAATGAAAATATGAATTCCGTTCCGACTCCTTCGGTAGAAATGACATTGATGTGTTCGTCGTGGGCATTGATGATCTCTTTAGTGATCGACAGCCCAAGTCCCGTTCCTTTTTTGTCCTTGCCTCGTGAAAGATCGGTCTTGTAGAACCTGTCCCATATGAGCTTAAGACTGTCCTTGGGAATGCCTATCCCGTTATCCTTGACAGAGACAAATACCTTCTGATGCTTCTCCGTAGTCTCGATCTTGATATGTCCGTCATGATGCGAGAATTTGATGGCATTATCAAGGAGATTGTACAGCACCTGCTGTATCTTGCCCAGATCCGCTATGACAGGCATCTCATCTCCGGTGAGCACGAGTTCCATCGAGATGTTTTTGTTCATCAACTGTACTTCAGCGGATGCTGCAGTATCTCTTATAACCTGATTGATATCGAATACGGTCTTCTCAAGTACCACGCCTCTCACGCCGAGATTGTTAAGAGTAAGAAGCGAATTGGTCAGTTTGGTCAGTCTGTCCGTTTCATTAAGTACTATCCCAAGATATTTCTCATGCATCTCGGGAGGGATCGTACCGTCTATCATGGCTTCGAGATAACCTTTGATCGATGTTAAGGGCGAACGGAAATCGTGTGATACGTTAGCAACGAATTTTTTCTGATTATCTTCTGCCTTGCTTATCTCACTGGCCATATACTGCAGCGCAGATGCCAGATATCCTATCTCATCATCGGAATCGACCGTAAACTCATAATGCATATTTCCGGCAGCATACTGCTCGGTCGCATCCGTGATACGTCGTATCGGTATATACACAAATTCCGTAAAGAATATGAGGATGATCATGGACAACAGAACGATGAGGACCATCAGGATATATGAGATCGACAGAAGACTCTCCTTGGATCTCTCCATTGATTTCATGGATGTATGTATGACCACATAACCTCTTACCTTATACCCGTTCGTTATGGGTGCTAGGACAGACAACATCTCTTCTGTGAAACTGCCGAAGAAGTCTCCGGTAGTATAATAGCCTCCGGATATAACGGTTGGATCGAAGCCGTCGATAACCACCTCTTCCTCAAGATTAAGGGGCTTGGAAGAATCAATGATCATTCGCCCCGACGGATTGATTATCCATATGACGGAATCCAGATACATGTCAATGGCATCCAGTTCATGCTTTACGGTATCCAGTCCGATATCATTCGTGTACAGATCCGCCGCATATGTATTGGCAATGAGTGTCGCTTCTTTGTAGAGGATCTCAGCTTTCTCTCTCTTTAACTGCTCCATTGTCATGCTTGATGCAAAGGTTGCCACCATTATGAAGCTGAACACTCCGAATATCAGATATGCAAATATGAACTTAAGGTAGAGTGTTTTCCTCATATTATCATCCGATCGTCTCGAACTTATATCCTATTCCCCAAATGGTCGCTATACGCCACTTCTCATGGTCACCGAGTTTCTCTCTGAGTCTCTTGATATGTACATCCACAGTCCTGGTATCACCGATATACTCGTAGCCCCATATCTGATCTAAGAGCTGCTCTCTTGTAAATACATGATTAGGTGATGATGCCAGGAAGAAGAGAAGTTCCAATTCCTTGGGCGGCATATCTATGCTCTTACCCATAAATATAACGGAATAGTTGGTCTGATTGATCGTAAGATCAGGAAACTCAACACATTTTACCGTTGTCTCCGGAACTGTCTCGGGAACCGTCTTATATCTTCTCAGTACAGCCTTGACCCTTGCCACAAGTTCCTTAGTGTCAAACGGTTTCTCCATATAATCATCAGCCCCGAGCTCAAGGCCGAGTACCTTGTCAAAAACTTCACCCTTTGCCGAAAGCATTATGATAGGGGTCTGGCTCTTGGCTCTTATCTCTCTGCAGACCTGATATCCGTCTATTCCGGGAAGCATCAGATCCAACAGGATAAGATCCGGAATGAACGTATCAAAGCCCGCGATAGCCGACTCACCGTCACCGAATATCTGGGTATCAAAGCACTCCTTGGTAAGATAGAGGCTTATGAGTTCTGCAATGTTCTCATCATCGTCAACTATCATTATCTTCTGTTTTACTGCCATATGTAGTCCTCCTGTACCGGCGGAAATACTATCCGTCGTACGATCATTCTTTTTCTATTTGAAAGTCGCTATTGTGACACCTGCGTCACCTTCTCCGAATTCTCCCAGTCTGTAACTGTCTATGTATTTAGTCTTCTTAAGTTTGTTCTGGACCGCCTGACGCAGGGCTCCAGTTCCCTTACCGTGTACTATCCTGACACTCGGCATGTGTGCAAGATAAGCATCATCGAGATACTTGTCCAGTTCAAACAGAGCCTCATCCACTGTCTTACCGAGCAGATTGATCTCTGATGTAACGGTCATTGATTTGCCCGCCTTGATCCGTCCCATACCTGTGGAATTCTTCGATGCCTTAGTCGCCTTGCCTTTGCCCGTATCAGATTCGTCCTTAAGGATCGTCAGATCAGAGATATTACTCTTCGTACGCATGATCCCACATTGAATGAACAGATCGCCCTTATCATCGGGAAGAGTACTTACCGTGCCCTTAAGTCCGAGGGATCTTATCTTAACATCCATTCCGAGTTTGAGGTGTTTGGGATCCACAGGTTTATCCGAACTGTTCTCACGGCGAACCGCAAGAGCCGATGCATTCTCTTTCTGCTTGTTCCTCACCTTGTCTCTGGCCTTCTCAAGCTCCTTCATAGAAACTGAAGCTTCCGCATCCCTGAAGGTTCGGATCGTCTCATCCGCCACTTCTTTGGCTTCACGAAGGATCTCATCCGCTTCTTCTCTGGCCTTACGCAGGATCTCATCCCTGTTATTGTCTATCTTGTCTCTCTTGCGCTCAAGCGCATCCTGATGAGACTTGATGCGAGCCTTATAGTCAGCTATCTCCTCACGTTCTTTCTCTATACTTCGACGACTGTCTTCCAGATCGGATATGAGATCCTCGAAATTCTCCTTATCCTCTGTAATGTGCGCCTTGGCTTCTTCTATTATATCATCTCTGAGCCCGAGACGCTTGGATATGGCAAACGCATTACTCTTGCCGGGCACACCGATAAGGAGTCTGTATGTCGGAGAAAGGGAAGCTACATCGAATTCCTGACTGCCGTTCTCAACCCCGTCGGTAGTAAGGGCGTATACCTTGAGTTCACTGTAATGGGTCGTCGCAACAGTTCTGATCCTCTGTCTGTGCAGATTATCAAGTATGGCTGTTGCCAGTGCCGCACCTTCTATCGGATCCGTACCTGCCCCCAGTTCGTCGAAGAGACACAGACTGTTCTCATCAGCATTCTTAAGGATCGCGACTATATTCTTCATATGAGATGAAAATGTAGACAGAGACTGTTCTATACTCTGTTCATCACCTATGTCCGCATAGACCTTCTTAAAAACAGACAGTTCCGATCTGTCACCTGCCGGAATATGGAGTCCTGCCTGACCCATCAGTGTTAAAAGCCCGATCGTCTTAAGAGATACCGTCTTGCCTCCGGTATTTGGTCCGGTGATCACTAAGAGATCGAAATCGTCTCCGAGTCTTATGTCTATTGGTACGACCTTGTCCTTATCCAAAAGCGGATGCCTGCCCTTGCGGATATTAATGACATGTCTGTCATTAAATACGGGCCTGGTCGCATTCTGCTCCAACGCGAGCCTTCCCTTGGCAAAAATGAAGTCGAGCTGCGTCATGATCTTCTGATCTGAGGCTATCATATCTCTGTCTACAGCAACGGACGCGCTGAGTTCGCTCAGTATCTTCTCTATCTCTCTCTGTTCATCCAGTTTTAGCTGCTTTACCCGGTTATTGAGTTCCACAACGGCCTGCGGCTCGATAAATACAGTGGAACCCGTGGCGGACTGATCATGGATCATCCCCGGGACCTGACTCCTGTATTCCGACTTGACCGGGATACAATATCTGCCGTCGCGCTGAGTGATCACCGCATCCTGGAGATAGGTTCGCAGACTGCCGTTTATTATCTGGTTTAGCTGCTTATGTATCTTCTCTCCCGAAGTTCCTATCTCACGCCTGATCGCTCTCAGATCGTGCGATGCATCATCGGCTATCTCATCTTCCGAAATGATGCATCTGTGTATTGAATCGGCTGTAGCATCAAAACACACCAACTCCTCAAAAAAACGGGTCAGACTGTCACTTAGATCGTCCTCGTTTTTTCTGGCTCCATACGCTCTTACCCTTGAAACATTGTCAAGAAAGTCCGCGATCTTAAGCAATTCTCCCGCACCAAGAACTGCACCTATCTCCAATGTCTTAAGGCTGGCCGTCAGTGGTCTGTTACCGGAAAATATAACATTATCGCCGCGCAATAACCTCGACAGTGCATCCGCTGTCTCATTCTGATCGGATCTTATCTGTTCTAAATCGGAAGAAGGCTGCAGTTTGGCTGCCTTGTCCCTCCCGGGTTCCGACGACGCATGATCCATGAGCATCTCTATGATCTTATTATATTCAAGTACTGTAAGAACTTTTTGATTCATAATGGTATTCTACCAATCACGTTTAATGAGTTCAAGACTCCTGTTTCTGCAATAAAACCGCACACTCACAATGAACTGTATGCGGAAAGAGATCACAGGGTGTCGCCTCTTTTAATTCATAACCTGCCTCACACATGATCTTAAGATCCCTTGCAAGAGTAGCCGGATCACAGCTGACGTATACGACCCTTTCAGGGGAAGACTCGGTGATGGTCTCAATGAGTGCAGGATCGCAGCCTTTTCTCGGCGGATCTACTACAACAACATCCGGTCTCTCATTCATAACGATCCTGCCGTTATCTTCATTGTCAATGCCGCTATCTGAAGGGCGAATGACTATGTCCTCGGCCTTTCCTACCAGGAAAGTCGCATTATCGATCCCGTTATCCTCCGCATTATGTTTCGCATCCTCTATAGCCTCAGGAATGATCTCAACTCCATATACTTTGGCTGCTGCTGTTGCAAGAAACAGCGATATCGTTCCCGTGCCGCAATAAAGATCCCATACTGTCTCATTTCCGGTAAGAGATGCATACTCCATAGCCTTGGAATAGAGTCTGTCGGTCTGTGCGGGATTGACCTGATAGAAGGATCTCGGAGATATACGGTAAGTGATCGAACGTCCTACGACTTCAATGCTGTCATGTATCACATCTTCTCCCCATATGGTATGTGTGACATCCCCCATGATCACATTGGTGTTCGCCCTATTCAGATTTACTGACACAGATGTCACATTCCCTGTCTCTCTCAGTTTTTCAATGAGCTCATTCTGTGATGTAAGATAATTCCCGTCCCTGCTCTCACCACGATTGAGGATCAGACAGACCATTATCTCACCTGTCTTGAATCCCTTACGGATGAGTATATGTCTTACAAGGCCGGTACCATGGGCCTCGTCATACGGAGAAATGTCATAATTTCTCATATGACCTTCTATGGCTTTCACTATACCGGAATACTCCGGCGCACTTATCATGCAATCATCAACCGGAATGATATTATGGCTGTGACCGGCATAGAATCCGGTGATGATCCTGCCTTCCTTATCCCTTCCTGCCGGGAACTGTGCTTTGTTCCTGTATCTGGTCGGAAGCGTCTCATCCATTCCCATAATGGGTTTAAGAATGCTGTCAATGTGGTCCTCAGAGAATCCGCCGATACGTATCAGCGCATTTCTTACTTTTTCCTGTTTAAACTTAAGTTGCGCAGGATAAGACAGGGCCTGAAGCTGGCATCCGCCGCAAGCTCTGGCAACAGGACATACGGGAGTGACCCTGTCTTTTGAAGGCACGATCACTTCGTCTAAATGCGCATAGGCATAATTTCGCTCCGGCTTCATTATGCTGACCCTGACCCTGTCGCCGATAACAGCATCCTTTATAAAAAGGGTATAGCCTTCAACTTTGCCTATACCCTCTCCGTTGATTCCCATATCAATGATATCCGTTGTCAGGATGTCACCTTTTTTATAGGGTGTATCGCTTTTTTTCTTACTCATTTACTCCAGTCTCGTTCCTCTGACATTACTGTCCAGCAGTCTGTTGAAACCCTGCCAGTCATTGGGATTCTGACTCTTGTCCAGTAATTCCGAAAAAGTCTCCAGCTTGGCATCTATATCATCCGCAAAGTTCAGTGCGACTGCCTCAATGAGCGCCGGCTTCTTGGGAGAGCCAAACTCGAATTCTCCGTGATGTGCGAGTATACAATGTTTAAGCTCCGCAGCAAGCACAGGCGGGAATCCGTCTATGGATCTTATCTTGTCTTCGACCATCTGTGTTCCGATCACTATATGTCCGAGGAGATTACCTTCATCCGTATAATCATTATCCGGATAGGGTGAGATCTCTTCTGTCTTGCCTATGTCATGACATATGGCCGCGGTTATAAGAAGATCCCTGTTAAGTCTCGGATACCTGGAAGCAAAAAAGATGCAATTCTCAGTCACACTCAGAGTATGTTCAAGCAATCCGCCGATAAAAGCATGATGAACCATCTTGGCCGCGGATGAGAATCTGAATCTCGCTATGAACCTCTCATCATCAACAAAAAAGGCCTTAAGAAGTTTTTTAAGATATTCGTTCTCTGTCTGTTCTATGATCTCCGTCAGTCTTCTGTACATTGCATCGATATCTTTGGAGCTGATCGGCAGATAATCCTTGGGATCATATTCCCCTTCATGCGCGATACGTGCTCTTTTGACACTGACCTGCAAAGCGCCGTTAAAGGAAGTGACATCTCCCACTATCTCAACATAGTCTTTTTCATCGAATTCATCTATCCCTGCACTGTTCGGATCCCAGACCTTGGCATCTATAGTGCCGGTCTTGTCCTGCAGTATGACATTCAGATAACTCTTACCGTTCTTGGTAACGGCAGAGGTACGTTGTTTGATCAGATATATATCTCCTACACGGCTGCCTTCCGTAAGATCCTTAAGATATCTCATGGCATTTCCTCCAGTGTCACATCCAAAACTATCTCTCTGTATTCCTCTCCCGATTGACGCATAAGATGCATCTCCATGATGGTACCCGGAATATTGTTATTCAGTAATTCGGTGAGGTTCGAGAATGTCTCTATCTGCGCGGTTCCCATTGAAACAATGACATCACCGCTCTGTATCCCGGCATTCATTGCCGGTGAATCCATCACTATTCCCGTAACATATGCGCCTGTTGGTACTCCGCTTAACTCATGGGCTTCCTGCGTTACATCTATTCCGTTGATACCCAGATATGTCCTCGGACGACCGTTAGACATTCTCTCTATCGTTTTCTTGATCTCCGAGATACCTATCACCGAGATCAGATTCTTGGTATCGCTGCTGTTGTAGCTCTGATCAATGATCCCGAGAACTTCTCCCCTTAAGCTGACTATCATGCCTGTGGCCTGACTACTGCCGTATATATCGGTTGTCATATACTCATAGTTCTGATCCGTCATATTGATGATCGTATCTTTGGACGTGATCATTCCATACCCTACCGATTCGGAACCACCGTACAACCTTCCTATCGCAATAACCGGACTGGCTAATATGGTGTACACCTTGGAATTGCCTAGTGTTGCAGGCACCATGCTCTCTTTGGTGCTCTCCTTAAGATCATCCATCGGAACAGCCACTATTGATAAACCTGTATTGGCGTCAGATGCCTTGATAGTTCCTTCAGCAACCGTAGAATCACACAGTGTCACCCTGATCTGCTGTACATTCTCGATCACATCACTTTTGCATAATATAAGAAGCTCCCTGCCGTTATCGGTAATATATAATCCGGATGTACTGTTCCTGTTCTCATATGAATTATCGAACCAATCCACATCACTGCTGACTCCCATTACCTTGACCATGGATCTTCTTGCCGCTTCGGCAACATTATACAGGTCCGTATACTGATCCCTGTATACGGTAACCGGGTCAACATCACTCGTCTTCTCTATGATCCTCACAGGCGGTGCCGCAACAGGTTCGTCTTCGAGTATCATATCCTCCGGAAGTATCTCATCCACATCATCCGTAGGGATCTCTACTATCTCAGGCTCCTCTTCGGGATGCAGGATATTAGAAAAAACAGGTTCCAGAACAAGAAAAGTAATGCACGCTAATACACCAAATATCACCGCCATGGATGCGGTGATAATTGTTCTCCTTAGGAGTTTCTTACGATTAAGCGGTCTCTGTTTGACCCTCTCCTGGATATTATTAAATTCAGTCGATGTTATATTGTTATCTTCGCTCACTGTATCAGATACTCTCTCTTAACCTGTTCACGAAATGTTCTATACGCCCCAGGGCTTCCTTGAGTGCTTCCATGGAATACGCATACGAAATACGCAGGAAACCTTCTCCGCTGTTGCCGAAAGCCGTGCCCGGAACTACAGCTACCTTCTCCTCCATCAAGAGTCTTGTGGCAAACTCATCACTTGTCAATCCGAACTCCTTGATGCACGGGAATATATAGAAAGCTCCGAAGGGTTCAAAACACGGCAATCCCATCTGTTTGAAAGTGTTGATCAGATATCTCCTTCGCTGATTATATGCATCACACATTTCCTCAACGTCCTTGTCACCGTTTCGTAATGCTTCCACTGCCGCATACTGGCTTGTGGTAGGTGCGCACATTATCGCATACTGATGTATCTTGGTCATCTGCGCTATTATGTTTTTCGGACCGCAGGCATAACCCAGTCTCCATCCGGTCATGGCATAAGCCTTGGAAAAACCATTTATAAGTATGGTTCTGTCGCGCATTCCCGGAAGTGACGCTATCGTCACATGCCCGGCATCGGTGTATGTAAGCTCTGCGTATATCTCATCGGATAACACATAGATATCGTTTTCTTCTATGATAGGAGCTATTGCTTCAAGATCTTTGCGTTCCATTATCGCGCCCGTAGGATTGTTGGGGAACGGAAGGACAAGGATCTTGGTCTTATCCGTGATAGCTGCCTTAAGCTCTTCTGCAGTCAATCTGAAATCATTCTCGGCCTTGAGATCTATCACCACCGGTTTGGCTCCGGCGAGGATCGCACAGGGTTCATATGATACGTAACTGGGCTGAGGGATGATTATCTCTTCCCCTTCTCCCGGATTGATCATCGCTCTGAACGCCAGATCGATGGCTTCCGAACCGCCGACTGTGATGAGCATCTCGCCCTGAGGATCATAAGACACTCCGAATCTTCTCGTAAGATAAGTATCTACCTCTTTTCTCAGTTCCATGAGCCCGGAATTGGACGTATAGAATGTCCTTCCCTTCTCAAGCGAGAATATACCCTCTTCCCTCACATGCCAGGGCGTATCAAAATCCGGTTCTCCGACACCCAGAGAAATAGCATCCGGCATCTCATTAACAACATCAAAAAACTTTCTGATTCCTGACGGCTTAAGCGAAACCGTAACAGCAGATAAAGGATCTCTCATAATACAAGCTTCTCCCTCTCATCAGTCTTCTTCTTGGCAAGTATCGTTCCGTGATCTTTGTATTTCTTCAACACAAAATGCGTTGCTGTCCCGACAACCGAATCAAGCGTAGACAGTTTGTCAGATACGAAACTTGCCACCTCTTTAAGTGTTTTGCCTTCCATATTGACCAAAAGGTCATATCCGCTGGACATAAGATATACCGCCTGAACCTCCGGGTAATTATATATGCGCTCTGCGATCACATCAAACCCCTGACCTCTCTGAGGAGTCACAGTGACCTCTATAAGCGCTGATACCGTCTCTATTGAAGTCTTCTCCCAATCTATCAGTGTATGATAACCGCAGATCACACCTTCTGCTTCCATTGCCTTGATCTCGTTGGCGACTTCTATCTCATCAGCTCCTATCCTGACAGCAAGTTCATCTATACCTATTCTGCTGTTCTTCTCAAGGATACGTAATATATCTTCTCTCATAATCTCTCCAATCCGAGCCTCGCTCATTTAAGTCCATGCGGATATTTTACCACAAAATCTTACATAATTCATCCTGTGCGGGCTCTTCAAGAAATCTCTTCTCATCCCCGTTTGTCACGATCCTGTCCCTTCCGTCCGTCATATATCCGATCACCGAGGAAGGAATGTCTTCTTCCGCCAGTCTGCTCATCAATCCGTCAGGATCGTCTGTCGCTATGAGCAGTGCTCCGTCGCTTCGCAATCTGTATGGATTTATATCATAGAATTCACAAAGTTCCACTGTCTCCTGCTTAACAGGGATCGCTTTTAATTCCGCATTTATACCTGCATCACTCCTGTCAGCAAGCTTCCAAAGCGCCGCGTATATCCCCCCGTCTGAGCAGGCATACATGCATCTGTCACCGTGTGAATAAGCTATAGCCGCTTCTTTCCTGACTGACAGAAACCGTTCAAGATCTTCCGCGTCTTTCACTAGAAAATCGGGATATCTGGATCTTACGTCGTTTCCCCGGTTTATAGCTATCCATACCGAACCATAGATACCGATCCATTTCGTCATCACAACTGCCTGTCCCGGAAATGCCCTTTTACTCATGTTTGCATCTTCCTTAGACATTGATCCGTCAAAGAAAGGCTGTCCCGTAACAACTACCGAAACTGCCACATCTCTTATCCCCGGTATGACCTCGGAATGTCCGGTATTAACTGTGATCTCATTTTCACGGGCTGTGGAATATATCCCTTCCATGATCTCACGTACCCTTTTCTCCCTTATGTTCTCCGGTATAGTGATCGTAACAGCGGCGCTGACCGGCTTATATCCGCTTTCATACGATCTGTTGATCGCCCGGATCAGCGCATGGGAACCTGTACGTGCATCATTGCTGTCGCATACATATCCTGTAAAAAGAGCGCAGCTTAAGTTGTCAGCTGCGCCTTTATCTTTATTCTTTATTATCGATCTGAAAATTATATTCTCGGATACCTTACCTGTCTTCATTGTTCTCCTATAGCCTGTGCTGCTGCTGCCGCTGCCGCCGCTGCATAAGCTCCTGCGACAGATCTTGCATAATCGATGCTTCCGGTTGCGATCGCTTCCTGTATCTGTGAAGCTGCCTCCTCATCGCCGGTAGCCGTACCTATCACGGCTGTTCTCGGTACTGCGTTATAATTGCTTGTATTAAATACTTCGCGACTTATCTCTGTACCGTTTTCCTTAACTATCTTGATCAGTTCTGCTTTGTAACCGGTATGCGCCGATTGTACGGAAGAAAAACCTACAGGTTTTGACGCATCCGCTATTATCTTCTCTCCGTCAGGAACCTTTGTCTCTATGATATTTGTCTCGAATTCTACTGTTCTTCCTGCGGGTCTTGTTTCCTTGCCGTATATGTTGAAGAATATCTTTTTCTCATCAGTCGTATATCCTTCAATGTATATCGGGTACTCGAGGTTATTGATGAATCTGAAATCCTTGCCCGAGGATTCCGCTATGGCAGCATCCTGCGAAACCGGAACATAAGAAACGACCATGGAATGATTATTGCGCTCTACGATCTCGAGTTCTGCCCTTATGACTGCATTATAAAGAGTTGTTGAAACCTGGCATATTCCGCCGCCAAGGCTGTCAACCACAAGACCGTTAACGTACGATCCGGCCATATGGTATCCGTTTGCTTCCGAAAACGGTTTGATATGATCATAAACGGAGAACTCTTCACCCGGATAGACTGTTGTACCGTTTATAAGTCTGCATCCGTTGGCAACATTGGCAGAACGATCGGCACCCGATGTCCTGTAACTCGTAGAGAACGAGCCAAGCATATCTGTGATCTGTGACAGATCCTCTTCAGTTCCTTTGGGAATATCTGTCCTTATCGGAAGTTCGATCTCACAGCTGCCGCCGGTCCAGCTGTCGGTAAGAAACTCTTCTATGAAGCTGACCGCCTCATCTTCATCTATTATCGCACCCATTATACCGGGGACGATAACAAAACCGTCATCTTCTCTGGCAAGTGTTCCGTCAACAGCCTCGTGATTATATATCACGCACTGTTCCTGTACAAAGGTCCTTATGGCATTGTCCGAAAAAGAATACTTAAGCGGAAGCTTAACACCTTCTCTGGCAATATCTTTTCTGTCCTTGTATCGCTTTACAACATTCCCTTTATTGGCATACGCGGCTGCTTCCTTTACTACATCGGGATTCCCCCAGGACAGATCGATATCCGCGATATGCAGAACAGCACTCTCATTATCAACACAATAAACCGTGATATCGGATTCCTCAGAATTTTTTATCCTGTCAGATATCATGGTCTCTGCTTCCGAGATAGTCTTGCCTGATACATCCAGATCGCCGACAGATATCCCGTCAACGATAACGGTATCTTCTTTCGGGCCGTTTGATGCCGCAAATGCCGAAGACCCCGATACAGATATAACAGAAACGAATAATATTAATGAAATAAATAATAATGATATTTTTCTCATATTATGATAAATTGTATTTGTTATACGACAGCCATATATTCAGATCAAAGGATCGCTGCTGCGAGTACTCCTCCGACCATGGCTATCACAAGAACAATTATTATCAACGTCGATATGATCCTGCGATTTTTATTAGTCATATTGAACAGTTTTCGCCTCCGATTTTTGTTAATATCTTACAAAGAGGATTATATATGAATATATCATCATTAGCAAGCGGAATTACCAAATTTCCCATATTCTTTACATTCGTGATACTGTCAGTCATCTTTATGTTGAATGTCAGAAGATCCAACCGGCGTATTAAAAAAAGCAGGGAAGAATTCTGGAGTCGTGAGATACGCGCCAACAGTGTAAGAAGGAAACCGCTTGATAATGTTGATTTTCTGTCTATACCTTACGATGAACTTCCAATGGATATCGAATCTGACGATGATGTGATCACAGAATGCACAAAGCAGCTTAGGGAACTGAAGGACGAGCCCATAGCCAACTTTACGGGTATCACCAACACGGATCTCAAACTCGAATACGGCGCTCCAAACATAACCACGCTCTCACGTGCAGATACGAACTATACTCTTTTAGTGCGTACACTTCAGAGCTTTGCCGAAAGACTTCATGAGCTAGGCCATGATCCGGAAGCGATAACTGTACTGGAATACGCCGTCAGGATCAGAAGTGATATAAGCAACACGTACTATCTGGCCGCCAAATTATATGATGAAGCCGGTGATACCAAAAAGATCGCATGGCTTAAACGAAATGCTGAAGCCCTTAATTCCATAATGGTATCTCCTATTCTTCGCAGGCTTAATGAAATGTATCCGAACATATCCGCTTACTGAACATTATTTATGACTGATCCTGAGTGTTCGTCTTTTTAATTGATGCTGCAGAAGGACAGACATCGCTTAAAAAGCATCCCTTACAATCCGGATTGACCGCTTTGCAGATCGTTCTTCCCAACGTTATGATATGTATATTCCATAATATCCAGTGATCCTTGGGAAGTTTCTTCATCAGATCGTATTCTATCTTCTCCGGATCACTCTCTTTTGTTACCCCAAGCTTATTTGATATCCGCTTCACGTGTGTGTCCACAACGATAGACGGAATGTCATATATATTTCCTCTTATTACATTTGCAGTCTTACGACCGACGCCCGGAAGATGAATAAGTTCATTGATATCCGAAGGAACCGCCCCGTAATACTCATCTCTTAACATCTTACAGCATTCTATGATATTTTTGGCTTTGTTGTGATAGAATCCCGTTGAATGAATATCCTGTTCAAGTTCCTTAAGATCTGCATTTGCAAATGCTTCTACAGTCTGATACTTCTTAAACAGATCCTTTGTAACTATGTTGACCCTTGCATCAGTACACTGAGCACTTAGTATCGTGGCGATCAGCAGCTGCCACGCATTATCATGCTCAAGATAGCATCTGTACTCAGTCCCGTATTCTTTATCCAGTCTGTCGATTATTTCTTTGATCCGTTCTTTTTTGTTCATGTCACTATTATATCAAACAAGGCTGATATCAAATATCAGCCTTGTACCGTATCAGATCCTGAATGCTCCCAGTGAATCATTAAGACGCCCTGACAATACCGTCAGCCTGTCTGCCGCAGACTTAAGCTCCGTCATGGTATCCTGCATACTCTCTACGGTATTTATCGTAGATTCTGCAGATGTGGCAGTCTTTTCTGACACTTCTGCAAGTGTTATAACGGATTTCTTGATGTCATGGCTGGATTCGCGTAATCTGTCAACCTTGCCGCTTATCTGAGTAATGTTCTCTATAGACTTATCCACGCTGTCAGAAACATGTTCAGATTGCTTTCTAGTATCTTCCAACTTGCTCTGTTGAAGATCCATTGCATCGTATACTTCCTGCATTATTGAAGCAGTATCCTTTGCCACATCCATTACTTCCCTGATGATAACCTTGATCTCTTCGGTAGAAGAATTAGACTGATCCGCAAGCTTGCCTATCTGCTCAGCTACCACAGAGAAACCTCTGCCCGCTTCACCTGCCCTGGCTGCCTCTATTGATGCATTTAATGAAAGAAGTTCCGTTTCATCCGCTATATCCGTTATAAGTGTCGTTGCTTTCTCAATGCTCTGAACGGACTTGTTCATTCTGTCTATCTGTTCCTGAACCTTGTCAAGAGACTGCCTTGTCATATCAGACTGTGAATGCAGCTCTTCAACTATATCTCTGTTCTTCTGTTCTGCCTCCGCCATGGATTCCGCGTATGTGACCAGACCTGCCATATCTGATTTGATCTGCTTGATCTCTTCGTTCATCTCATTAACGCCGTCCGAAGTATACTTGGCATCTGATGCCTGAGAACTTGCTCTCTCAACGATCTGACCCGTGGCGTCCACTACATCCTTCACGGTACCGCTGGAATTATCCGCCATCTTGAGCAGATCATTAGCAGATTCACCAAGTGCTCCGGCTGCTTCTGCGATACCGCTGACTATGGAGGTAAGAGACTGCTGCAATTCTATTGATGTGCGGTATATATCTCCCAGTTCATCTCTTCGCTTAAGCGTCGACTTACTTGGCGATGCATCGAGATTACCTTCTTTGACAGTGATAAGGAAATCCTTGATCTTCTTCATGGCGCGTCCCATCCTTCCGGATATGAGAAGCGCAAATGCTATGGCTATGAGTATGAATATCGCTGCAACAACAAGGATGGTTGCCGTCTGGCTTCCTGTCGTCTTAGACACATAATCCGAAGGCGTCGCCACTTCAATGGAACCTATGACAGAACCGTCGGAATTGTATAAAGGCATATAGTAGAGATAACATTCCGTACCATTTCCTTCAGCGTCATCAAGATCTTTGATGGTAACTCCTTTAATAAATATCACTTCGCCGGCCTTAATGGAATCGACAAGTTCTTTATCCACTCGGCTGCCGTTAATACGCCTTCCCTCACCGTTATCCTTCTTCATCGTAGTCAGAAGACGCATGTCACCGTAGATAAAGGATATCTCAAATCCGGTCTGCTCTTTCAGAGCGTCTATCAGATCATTATCGCCCGATATCGTGTTATCACCCTTTTTGACTTTACCGCCTTTATCCTGTTTGTAATCACCCTCATAGAGATTGTTGTAAGTCTCTGCAACAGACGCAGCAACAATATGAAGCGATTTCTCTATCTCTGCTTCGATCGAGTTCTTAAGTGTACGTACAGAAAGCGTAACTATCACCAGTGCGACCACAAGCATCGGAACTGCACAAACTGCGATAAGCTTAAATGTAAAGCCCGAAAAGAACTTAAATACTTTGCCAAACAGAGTACGTAACTTACTGCTCTTCTTTCCCTTAACGGATGTTCCGTCCTTTTTTCCCTTTTTGAACTTTATCGGAAACCTCTTTGCCTTTTCTTCTTTCATAATGTATACCCCATACATTTAGTTAAAAACAGCCACCCAAATCGAACTGTCAATCCGGGTGGCTGATAATCTTACATCCTGATCAAATGCATCAACCTTTAACACTACCTACTGCCACACCGCCTACTATGCTTCTCGACAGTATGATGTATACGATGATGACCGGTGCAATCGAGATCGCGATCGTCATATACACCTGACCCATATCAAACTTAAGGAAATCTGCAGACCTTAACTGAGCTATCAATATAGGCAATGTCTTCATTTCGTCTTTCTTAAGTATGAGAGCGGGAGTGAAGTAATTGTTCCAGTTGGCTACGAAAGTGAAAATCATCTGTACTGCGATAGCCGGCTTCATGATGGGAAGAGAGATCGTATTAAACGTCCTCCACTCTGAAGATCCGTCTATTCTGGCTGCTTCCACTATCGCATGTGGAAGAGTACTGTCCATGTACTGCTTCATGTAATAAAATGTAGCCGGAGCTGCTATCGAAGGTACGATAAGCGGTATGAAAGAATTCATAAGCTTCATCCCCTCGACCAACTTGATGAAACCGAGCGCCGTTACCTGTGTCGGGATCATCATGACACCGAGTATGAATGTAAATATCGCCTTCTTGGCCTTAAAATCATATACATGTATCGCATAAGCCGTCATTGCAGAGAAATATGTGCTTATTATGGCGCATGTTCCCGCAATGATAAAACTGTTACGCATACCCTTCATAATAGGGAGTGTTCCATGTATAACATTATTGAAGTTCTGCATAAAGAACGTGCTGGGTATTAATGTAAATCCTCTACTCAACTCTGAATTGGATCTGCTGGAATTGATGAACAGCAGGTAGAACCAGAACAGGCAGAGGAAAGTAAGCAGTACAAGTACTATATATGCGATAAGTCGTCTGGCAAACAGACCCAAACCGCCTTCTACGTCATTATATTCTTCGTTAGGCATACTCATTCTTCTTCTCCTCCTTCCTATTCATTGCTCTCACTTGTAGAGAATTTATATACTATGATACTCAAAATACCGGTTATGATGAACAGGAATACCGACAAGGCACCGGCCATGCCGAAGTTCTTACTGTACAGGTGGTTATTTAAGTACATTATCATCGTCGTGATCTGTCTGAGTGCTGTCTTGTCACCGTTAGTCAGGACTTGTGGTACGTCGAACATCTGAAGACCACCGATAAGTGATGTGATCAAAACGAACAGAAGGATCGGCCTGAGCAGCGGTAATGTCACTCTGAAGAAAACCTGCGTGGATGTAGCTCCGTCTACCTGAGCAGCTTCAAAGAGAGCATTATCTATACCCATCATACCTGCCATCAGGAGGATCGTCGTATTACCGAACCACATCAGGCAGTTCATAAAGGCAACTATCGTTCTGGTCGAAGCGGTATATGTAAGGAACTCATAGGGCTCCGTAAAAACACCCATCTGTATCATCAGGCTGTTGATAGGACCTGTTTTTGCAAACAATGTAAAGAACAACATCGCAAAAGCGGAAGCCATTATCAGGTTAGGCATATATATGACGGTCTTATAGAAACCCGCTGCCTTGATCCTAAGCCTCGTATCTGCAAACCATGCCGCAAGTAAAAGTGACAATACGATCTGCGGGATAAATCCTGCTATCCACATGATCATCGTATTGGCAAAATACTTCGGTACATCACCGTTCTTGAATATGGTGATGTAATTCGTAAGTCCGATCCAATTGGGTCCGACCTGCTTAAGTCCACTCATATAGTTCTCAAAGAAACTGTTGTAGATTGTGGTGATCAGCGGAATCAACTGGAAGACAAGATATACAACAATAAAGGGAATCAAGAATATGTAACCCCACTTGTTGTACTTGACAACCTGACTAGTCTTTTTCTTCTCTTTAGCCATTGTGTAGCCCCCATTCCTAAATATTTTAGCCTGTCAGTGCTAATGAATATCCTCAGGTAGCGCCCTGAACACATTCACCGGCACTGTGCTCGGCGGTACTATTATACCATAATAATCTCGCAATATGAACAAAAATCAATTGGATTTTAGGGTATTATTTAGCAATCTGTCCAAAAGGGATAAAAAAAGAGCAGTTTTGTGCCTGCCCGCTAAGGCAGGCACAATATAACTACTCTGTTGTATACTCAGATCTAAATCTTAGTATGTAACCTCAGGATACTTCTCCTGAACTGACTTAACGAATGCATCAACAGCCTCTTCGTAAGTAACCTTACCCATGAAGTAGTCCTTCATAGCCTGCTGGAATGACTCGTTACATCCCTGATCGTAATCAGAAAGGTTAGAAAGGTCGATCTTCTCAGCACCTGCTGCAAGCTCTGCGTAAGGGTTCTGGCCGCCGAGGAGTGCGATGTTACCATCGTCGCTGCCTGCAAGGTCAGCAAGAACTGACTTAGAGTTAACGCAGTCAGAATCTGCAGTTGCGATCTCCTTAAGTACTGCCTTGTCTGTTGTCATTGTAAGGATGATATCCTTAACAAGTGACGGGTTGTCTGTGCCGTTAGCTGCGCAGATCCATGTGCCGCCCCAGAAGTAACCCTGAGGACCTTCACAGAATCCCCAACCGCCTGCATGAGCGATTGTTGACTCATCATCAACATCAAGACAGAAGTTGAAGAACCAAGCGGGTCCGAAGTAGCAGAAGATCTTGCCGTCAGCTCTCTTACCCTTTGCCCAGTCATCGCCCCAAAGGTCATCTGTTGTCTCAGCCTTAGCATCAACAAGAGCCTTAGAGTCATCTACCCACTTCTTTAAGTTAGGATCGATAACGATGGCACCGTTCTGTACCCACTTGCCTGATACGTTGTTAGAGTATGTACGATATGTGTCATTTACTGAACACATCTTGTAGCCCTTAGCCTGTGCAGCCTTAGCTGTCTCAACATACTTGTCCCAATCAGCTACAGCCTTCTGTACCTCAGCAGGATCATCTGTACCAAGAACGTCCTTAGCAGCCTCTCTGTTATAGATAAGGCCTGCTGAACATGCCTGCCATGAAGCACCCTTAAGCTTGCCGTCTGCATCAGTAACAACCTTCTTAGTATAATCATACTGATCAGCAAGGTCAGCATCTGTGATACCGAGATCTGCTAACGGAAGAGTAACGTCAGCATTTACATACTTAAGTGCGTAGTCAGCCTCAACAAGGAAAAGGTCAACCTTGTCATCTGCAGCTGCATCAACGTTGCCGGGAAGAACTGAATCAAGGTTGTTCTGATAAGCGTTGCCCTCAGAAGGTGTGATCGTCCAAACAACGTCTACATCACCGATCTTACCATGAGTTGCATCAACTTCCTCATATCCGGGATAGTGATCTGTAACTCTTGACTTGAACTCTTCGTTCCAAGCCTGGATGTTAAGAACCTTGCCCTCGTCTGCTGCAGGAGCTGCTGCTGCATCATCTGCAGGAGCTGCTGCTGTGTCGTCTGCAGGAGCTGCTGCTGTGTCATCAGCGGGTGCCTCTGCTGCAGGAGCCTCTGCTGCGGGAGCTGTTGCGGTATTGCCACAGCCAACAAGTAATGCTGAAACCATAGCAACACTCAATAATGAACTGAGTAACTTCTTTTTCATTATAAATCCCTCCATTAAAAATATGAAATAATGAAAATTTATCTTAACCACACTATGTGGCTAAAACCTGAGTTATCCGAGCACTTTCCGTCTGACTCAACTGAGTTGTCTGACCGTTGCGCCTTTCTCAAGGACGCCTTCTATCACGGTGTGCTCTGCCGGCAGATCTGTGCTCTTCTCTATCTGAGCGATCAGATTGTCTGCCGCGATCCTTCCCATCATCCTGGTATCCTGTATGATGGTGGTCAGCTTAGGATCGATCTTGGCCATAATGTCACTTCCGTCAAATCCTACTATGGAAATATCTTCGGGAACGTTCATCCCTCTGGCCTTGATCTCGTTTATACCGCCTATCGCGGAATAATCATCTGCAAAAAATATGCATGTCGGTCGATCCTTCATATCCAACAGTGCACCGGCATTCTTGGATGCACACGGGATGTCACGGTATTTACCGCTTATCAGGAATCGCTCCGGAATCTTCAGTCCCAACTCGGATGCCGTCTTCTTAAAACTGTTTAGACGCTCCTTGGTAACCTGCGATCCGCTCTGTCCGTATATGTATGCTATCTTACGATGTCCCTGTGCGTAAACATATCGCACCAGTTCTTCGATACCTCTCGCATTATCGGAAATAACCGAGAGCCTGCCCTCAACCGGATAATCTATCGTGACCACCGGTATGTCGCTTTCAATAAGTTCTTTGATCTCCTTGTCGCCAAAGTCCACACACGCTATCAAGACTCCGTCGACACCTCTGAACCTGCTGTGCTCTAAGTAGGACAAGCGTCCTTTCCTTATATTATTACAATTGATAAATGTTATATCGTATCCCTTGGCCTCGACCGTCACCTTGAAACTGTCAAGGATGCTGGCGAAATACTCATGTGTCAGGCCACTCTGCGGAGCCTCGTCCACGAACAGGACTCCTATATTGTAACTTTTGTTTGTCTTCAGGGCTCTTGCTGACGAATTAGGGAAGTACCCCATCTCCTTAGCTATCTTGCGGATACGTGCCTTGGTGTCCTCACCTACGTCCTTATGATCGTTAAGAGCCTTACTGACAGTTGCTACAGAGACGCCACAAGCCGCTGAGATATCCTTCATCGAAACCATTGTGCTCTCCGGGTTTGTTACTCAACTTAATCGTTTTCGTAGATTAATATAACCCTTTTTATGATCGCATGCAAGTCTTTTTGTTCATTTTTTGTTCATTTTTTGTCTTTTTGGTACTTTTATACAGAAACCTGTTGCCTGTTTTGTGCAATTTTGCCCATTCACAATTTGTTCATATTTTAAGGGTATAAGGATTGACATCAGTTCTCTCTTCTTATATAATTTGCTTACATTCTTCAGCTTCGAAGGATTATTTTTTCCTTTGTTTACTTAATCGATTTCGAAGCACAGAATGTGATAACTACGCTGTTTATCGGCGTAGCAGATGCCAAAAACTATTATAAGTTAAGGGAGATTACGCTATGAAGTATGGACATTTCGACGACTCCAAAAGGGAGTATGTGATCACTTCACCTAAGACACCGTTACCCTGGATCAACTACCTTGGTTGTGAGAGTTTCTTCTCGCTTATATCCAACACCGGTGGCGGTTACTCATTCTACAAAGATGCTAAATTGCTTCGTCTTACCAGATACCGTTACAACAATGTTCCTTATGATAACAACGGCCGTTACTTTTATATTAAAGATAACGGTGTGACATGGAATCCGGGTTGGCAGCCTACACAGACAGAACTTGATTCCTATGCATGCCGTCATGGTCTCGGTTATACGATATTCGAAAGCAGCAAGAATGATCTGTCTGCATCCGTAACTGCTTTTGTTCCGATCGGTGACAACTGTGAGATCAACAAGCTCACTCTTAAGAACAACGGAAGTTCTGATAAGAATATCGATGTCTTTTCTTATATAGAGTTCTGTCTCTGGAATGCCGTAGATGACGCTTCCAACTTCCAGCGTAACTTAAATACCGGCGAGGTAGAGATAGAGCCCGGTGTTATCTATCATAAGACAGAGTACAGAGAGCGTCGTAATCACTATGCTGTATACGGTGTTAATGCTCCTGTTACCGGATTCGATACAGACAGAGATACTTTCCTTGGTGCATACAGAAGCCCCTCTGATCCTGAGGTTGTTGAGAAGGGAGCAGCTACGAACAAAGTCGCAAGCGGATGGTCTCCCATAGGTTCATTCCAGCTCAAGGCCACACTTAAGCCCGGCGAGGAAGTTACCTATGTATTTGTTCTCGGCTACATAGAGAATCCCAAGGAAGAAAAGTGGGAAGCACTTAACGTTATCAATAAGAAGAGAGCTCATGAAATGCTTGAGCGCTACAATACAACAGAGAAGGCTGATGCAGCGTTCAAGGCTCTGTGTGACTACTGGACCAACCTCTTAGGCAAGTATACTCTTGAGACAGAGGATGACAAGCTCTGCCGTATGGTCAATATCTGGAACCAGTATCAGTGTATGGTCACATTCAACATGTCACGTTCCGCTTCATACTATGAGTCAGGAATGGGAAGAGGTATGGGCTTCAGAGATTCTTCGCAGGATCTCCTCGGTTTCGTACATCTTATTCCCGACAAGGCAAGAGAACGTATCATAGATATCGCATCTACTCAGTTCGAGGATGGTTCTGCTTATCATCAGTATCAGCCTCTTACCAAGACAGGTAACATGGACATCGGTTCCGGATTCAATGATGATCCGCTCTGGCTTATTGCAGGTACATCTGCATATATCAGAGAGACCGGAGATTTCTCTATACTTGATGAGATGGTTCCTTTTGATAATAAGGAAGAACTGGCTAAGCCCCTTATGGAGCACTTAAGAAGATCGTTCAACTTCTTCGATAATGCCAAGGGACCTCATAACTTAACACTTATCGGACGTGCTGACTGGAATGACTGCTTAAACCTTAACTGCTTCTCTGACACACCGGGCGAAAGTTTCCAGACTACAGGACCTTCAGAAGGACCTGTTGCGGAATCCGTATTTATTGCCGGAATGTATGTAAAATACGGCAATGAATACGCAGATCTCTGTGAGCATACAGGACTTAACGACGAAGCTAAGGAAGTGCGTGCCAAGGTTGCAGAGATGTATAAAGCAGTTACAACGGCAGGCTGGGACGGAGAATGGTTCGTAAGAGCATATGACGCCAACTCTAACCCCGTCGGTTCTAAGGTATGTGAGGAAGGTCAGATCTTCATCGAGCCTCAGGGAATGTGTGTAATGGCAGGTATCGGTGTAGAGGAAGGTCTTGCCGAGAAAGCCCTTGACAGTGTTAAGGAAAGACTTGATACAAAGTATGGTATCGTACTCTTACAGCCGCCTTATCAGAGATACCACTTAGAACTCGGTGAGATCTCATCTTATCCGCCGGGATATAAGGAGAACGCAGGTATCTTCTGCCATAACAACCCCTGGATCTCTATAGCTGAAACAGTTATAGGACGCGGTAACAGAGCATTCGAGATATACAAGAAAACATGTCCCGCATATACAGAGGACATCTCAGACATACATCGTGCAGAGCCTTATGCTTACGCACAGATGATCGCAGGTAAGGATGCTGCCAACTTCGGTGAAGCTAAGAACAGCTGGCTTACAGGTACAGCTGCCTGGACATTTACCAATGTTTCACAGCATATCCTCGGTGTAAGGCCTCATCTCGACGGTCTTATCGTAGATCCCTGCATACCCGATACGATCAAGGAGATGACGATCACTCGTCACTTCCGCGGCAATATCTATAAGATACATGTCAACAACGCCGCAGGCAGCCAGAAGGGCATCAAGAAGATGACCGTCAACGGCAAAGAGATCGAAGGAACTCTGATCCCTTACGAGAAGGGTCAGGGAACGGTGGAAGTAGAAGCTGTAATGTAATACCGATCACAATCTATAAAAGCAAAACCCCGAGTCGATATTGACTCGGGGTTTTGTGCTATTATTCTCTTTTCCTTATATTTCTGTTCCATTCTGTTTATGTTTTATAAGAGACGCTTTCTTTACAACGATCTCTTCTGCCTTGGACATGATCATTGATGCCAGCAATGATGAAATGACAACAACTGCGTAGTAAACGATCGGTAAGGTCCTTGATGTCAGGAACACAAAACTGTGCTTCCATATAAGCCCGTGTATGAACCACATATATAACAGATTCCTGCCAAGAAATCCAAAGATCTTTCTAACCTGCGGGAATGACCTTAAGACCACAACACAACCGTATATAAATACCGGTGCAATAAGAATATCAGGTTTGGAATCTCCGGCTTCTGTGGTTAACATAAATCTTGCAGCAGTTGCAACAGCAGTCAGAATTATCCCTGTCGCGATCATCATCCCCCTGCTCATCTCCTTATGATTTTGCTTACCATTACTGCCCAATCTATCCTGAATAAAAGCTGCCAGATATCCTTCAGAAAATACTATGATGAGGATCATCTGAACATATTCTCTTACAGACAAGATCATATCTCTTCCACCCGGGATGAGTATCAATGATCCGCCCAAAACGATGAGAACAGCAAGAGGAATAAGAAGACTGAGTCGCCTCTTTTTTTCACCCTGTAAAAGGCTCTTGATGACAGGTGCCAGTAATAGCATAAACATATACTCTCTTACATACCACCATGTGCTGTTGTATGTCGGATCAAAAGCCGTGAGATTGCCGGGCAGTTCTCTCCATGTAAACTCACTTTCCTCAACGATAAGCTCAACTATGACCGTCACGGTGACGGCGAACCAGTATCTGCCATACAGTCTTATTATCCTTCGAAACATATCGGGATACTCTTCTCTGTATCCGTCTTTTCTGCTTAATACATGGAATATTCCGTATCCGCTCACAAAGGCACATATTGCGATACATATCCTAAATGACGCAGCTAAGCGCGTGGTAAACTCAGGATCACGTAAGAATCCGTCAAGAAACATCGACGGATAGAGAAAACAATGATGAAATATCATAAGGAGCACCGCGATCCCCTGCAGTGCTCCGGATTCTTCTTTCTTCATATATCAGGTTCCTTCTGATACAAGTACTCCTGCTACTGATCCGACTTCGGCATCTCTATCCTGATATGAACTTCGGCAAGCTGCTTGGGATCCACCTCAGCAGGCGCACCCATCATCACATCCTGTGCCGTCTTGTTCATCGGGAAAGGAATGATCTCTCTGATGCTCTCCTCACCGGCTATGAGCATGACCATACGGTCCACTCCGGGAGCGATACCCGCATGCGGCGGTGCGCCGTAGCAGAATGCATTGTACATTGCAGGGAACTTGGCCTTCACATCCTCTTCGCCCAGGCCTACGATCTTGAAGGCCTCGACCATGATCTCGGGATCGTGATTACGAACAGCTCCGCTTGAAAGCTCTACGCCGTTGACTACCAGGTCATACTGGTATGCCAGTATATCAAGAGGCTCCTTATTCTTAAGAGCATCCATGCCGCCCTGAGGCATCGAGAAAGGATTATGGCAGAACTCAAGCTCGCCGCTCTCCTCGCCTATCTCATACATCGGGAAGTCCACTATCCAGCAGAACTCGTAGCATTCCTTGTCCATATGGCCCTCGGCGTTCGCCCCGAGGAGACGACGCAGTACGCCGGCCGTCTTAAGAGCGTCCTGTTTTTTGCCGGAAGCAAGGCCAACGAAATCGCCTGCCTTGATACCGAGAGCAGATACGATCGCATCCTTACGCTCCTGTAAGAACTTGGCGATACCGCCGACCAACTCACCGTTCTCATCAAGCTTGAACCAGTAAGCCTTGTTGGCCGTAGCGACTTCGACATCGGCGCAGATCTTGTCCACAACCTTACGTGATGCATTAAAGCCCGTCACTACGACTGCCTGTATGTTATTGCCCTCATCAAAGGGTCCGAAGCCGCAGCCGCCCATGAGATCCGTAACATCCTTAAGGGTCAGATCTATGCGAAGATCAGGCTTGTCCGTGCCGTAGGTCTCCATGGCCTCGGTGAATGAAATACGCTTAAAAGGAGCTGCGCTTGCTCTCTTGTATGTGCCGTACTTGGCAAAGATCGGAGGAAGAACATCCTCTATCACAGCAAACACATCTTCCTGTGTGGCAAAAGCCATCTCCATATCCAGCTGATAGAACTCGCCCGGACTTCTGTCGGCTCTGGCATCCTCATCCCTGAAGCAGGGCGCTACCTGGAAGTAACGGTCGAATCCTGATGTCATGAGAAGCTGCTTGAACTGCTGCGGTGCCTGAGGCAGAGCATAGAACTTGCCGGGGTGGTTACGCGAAGGCACAAGGTAGTCTCTGGCTCCCTCAGGGGATGAGCAGGTAAGTATGGGCGTCGTGATCTCCAAGAAATCATGAGCCGTCATAGCCTGTCTTAACTCTGAGACGATCTTGCTCCTTAATACGATCCTGTCCTTGACCGCAGGATTACGAAGATCAAGATATCTGTACTTAAGTCTCGTAGCCTCGTCTGCCTCCTTGGATCTGTTGATCTCAAAGGGAAGCTCATTGTAGCGGCACTTGCCGAGCACCTGTATATCCTCCGGAACAACCTCTACATCACCTGTAGGAAGGTTCGGATTCTTGTTGGAACGCTCTCTTACTATGCCTGTGATCGAAAGGGTCGACTCGTTGTTGACGCCGTTAAGCTTCTCCATCATCTCTTCAGTCTCGATGACAAGCTGTGTAGTACCGTAGAAATCCCTGAGGATGAGGAAGCCTAAGTTCTTGCTGACCTTACGCATATTGTCGTAGAAGCCTGCGAGCGTGACCTTTTCTCCCACATGCTCCATACGGAGCTCTCCGCATGTATGTGTCCTTGATTGTGTTAAATCTGCCATGATATATGTCCTTTCAAACCAATTGTTGTCTTATTCCTCACCCTTGGCAACTGCCTCGGCAGCCTCAGCCTGGATCTCAGGGAAATATGAGAGCACAGGCTCTTCATCCTTACCATTGAGCTTGCGGTCGACATAATTCCTTGTAATCTTGACCACAACAGGGGTAAGAGCCACCACACCTATAAGGTTGGGAACCATCATGAGTCCGTTGAACGTATCCGAGATATCCCATGCAAGGGAAGAAGTCATCACCGCACCCGATACCATCATGAGCACGAAGATCACACGATATATCTTCACGCCCGTGATACCGAAGAGATATTCAACAGCCTTGCTGCCGTAATGTGACCATCCGAGTACTGTCGTAAATGCGAAGAGCAATACCGCGATCGCCACGAACCACTGTCCCGGGCGTCCGAACACGTTGCCGAATGCCTGTGCGACCAGTGTTGCGTCAGACA